>VGAV01000173.1 GCA_016870695.1 Actinomycetota bacterium
CGGCCTGCTCGACATGATCGCCAAGCTCGTCACCACCTACGAGCCGACCCGGCTCGTCGCGTGCTGGGACGACGACTGGCGGCCCGCCTGGCGGGTCGAGCTGCTCCCCAGCTACAAGACGCACCGCGTCGCGGAGGCCGTCGCGACCGCGCCCGACGTGGAGGTCGTGCCCGACCCGTTGGAGGCGCAGATCCCGCTCATCCGCGAGGCGCTCGGCGTCCTCGGCATCCCCGTCGTCGGCGCGGCCGAGCACGAGGCCGACGATGTCATCGGCACCCTGGCCACCCGCGCGACGGTGCCCGTCGACATCGTCACCGGCGATCGTGACCTCTTCCAGCTCGTCGACGACGAGCGCGATGTCCGCATCATCTATACCGCCCGCGGCATGAGCAATCTCGAAGTGGTGACCGACGCGACCGTCGTCGCCAAGTACGGCGTGCACGCGGCCCAGTACGCCGACTTCGCGGTGCTGCGCGGCGACCCGTCGGACGGCCTGCCCGGCGTCTCCGGCATCGGGGAGAAGTCCGCCGCGGCGCTCCTCACCGCGCACGGCGACCTCGCCGGCATCGCCTCCGCCGTCGAGGACGGCACGGGCGGCACCCCCGCCCAGCGCGCGAAGATCCTCGCCGCCAACGACTACCTCGCCAAGGCCCCGGCCGTGGTGCGGGTCGTCCGCGACCTCGCCCTCCCGGACCACGACGACGTCCTCCGTCCCCTCGACGAGGAAGCGGCCGCCCGCGCCACCGACCTCGCTACACGATGGAACCTCGGCTCGTCGATGACCCGCGCCGTGGCCGCCCTCGCGCGCTGACACCCGCACCGGCCCGAACCGTCGCGACCCTCTCACCGTTCGCGGGTGAGCCACTCCCGCAGACGCGCCAGGCCCCACGTCGTCACGATGCGCTCGGCGGGGACGCCCGCCGCCTCGGCGCGAGCCGCTCCATAGTCCAGCAGCGAGAGCTGTCCGGGCGCGTGCGCGTCGGAGTCGATGGAGAAGAGGCATCCCTCCTCCAGCGCGATGGCGAGCAGGTCGTCCGGCGGGTCCTGACGCTCCGGCCGCGAATTGATCTCGACCGCCACCCCCGAGGCCGCGCAGGCGGCGAAGACCGCCCGGGCGTCGAACTCCGACGGCGGACGCGTTCCCCGCGACCCTTCGACCAGGCGTCCGGTGACGTGTCCGAGCACGTCGACGCGGGGGTCCTGGGCGGCGGCCACCAGACGCCTCGTCATCGGCCCGCGCTCCATGCGCAGCTTGGAATGGACGGATGCCACGACCACGTCGAGCGCGTGGAGCAGCTCGTCCTCCTGGTCGAGCGCGCCGTCGTCGAGGATGTCGACCTCGATCCCCGTGAGGAGCGTGAACCCGTCGGACGACAGGCCGCGGACGACCTCCATCTGCGCGCGCAGCCGCTCCGGCGACAGCCCGTTCGCGACCGTGAGGCGCGGCGAGTGGTCGGTCAGCGCGAGGTAGTCGTGACCGAGCCGCCGCGCCGCGTCGACCATGGTCTCGATCGGGGTGAGACCGTCGGACCACTCGCTATGGCTGTGGAGGTCGCCGCGCAGACGCCCGCGGAGCTCGCCCCCCGCGATGAGACCAGCCTCCTCCCGCAGCGTCGCCAGGCGGTCGGGGACCTCGCCCGCCAGCGCCTGCTGGATGACCGCGAAGGTGGAGGCGCCGATCCCCGGCCGCCGCTGCAACGCCGGGTCGCGCAGCGCCGCGTCGTCGAGCCCCTCGATTGCGGCGGCCGCCGTGCGGAACGCCTTCGACTTGTAGCGCGAGGACCGCTCCCGCTCGAGCAGGTACGCGATCTCGGTGAGCGCGTCGAGCGGGTGCACGGGTCAGCCCGCCAATGCGCGGGTGGTGTCCACCCAGTCGTCGAGCTTGGCCGCGGCGCGGCCGTCGTCCACCGCCGCCGCGGCATCCGTCATCGCCTCGGCGAGACGTTCGAGGATCGGCCGCTGGACCTCGCCGGCGTCCTGGAAGAGGCGGTACGACACGAGGCCGGCGGCGGCGTTCAGCAGCACGATGTCGCGGACCGGTCCCTCCTCGCCGGCGAGCACCCGGCGGACGACCGCCGCGTTGTGGTCGGGCTGGCCGCCCAGCAGGTCGTCGATGTCGGCGAGGGGGATGCCGAGATCGCGGGGGTCCAGGTCGTGCTCGTGCACGTCGCCGCGGCTGATCTCCCACAGCCGGCTGTGGCCGGTCGTGGTGAGCTCGTCGAGCCCGTCGTCGCCGCGGAAGACGAGCGCCGTCGCCCCGCGGGTGCGGAACACGCCGGTGATGAGGGGGACGCGGTCGAGGTGCGCGACGCCCACGGCGTTCGCCTCGGCCCGGGCCGGGTTGCACAGCGGGCCGAGGAAGTTGAAGACGGTCGGCACCCCCAGCTCGGCGCGCGTGGGACCCGCGTGCCGGAACCCCGGGTGGAAGGCGGCCGCGAACGCGAAGGTGATGCCCGTGCGCGCCAGGGTCTCCGCGACCTGGTCGGGGTCGAGGGTCAGCGCGATCCCGAGGGACGACAGGACGTCCGAGGACCCGGACGACGAGCTGGCCGCCTTGTTGCCGTGCTTGACGACCGGGACGCCGGTGGATGCCGCTACGACGGCTGCCATCGTGGAGACGTTCACGGTGCCGTATCGGTCCCCGCCGGTGCCCACGATGTCGAGGACGTCCGCCTGCACGGGGAGCGGCAGGGCCGCCTCGAGGATGGCGTCGCGGAACCCGACGATCTCCTCGACGGTCTCCCCCTTGGCGCGCAGCGCGACGAGGAAGCCGGCCAGTTGGGAGGGGGTCGCCTGGCCCGCCATCACCTGGCGCATCGCCCAGGTGGACTCCGACACGCTGAGGTCGCGCCCGGCGAGGAGCGAGGTGAGCAGATCGGGCCAGGTGAAGCGTTCCGCCATGCTCACGATCCTTCCACACCGTGTCGTGCGAACATGTGCGCGGATTCGCCGAAGGGGGACCGACCGGGAACACCGGGCGCACCGGGGATTCCTTGAGGACTCTGAGGTTTCCCTAAGTCTCGACGTTGGAATATCGACAGGTTCGGATGGGAATATCCGTCCCGGGGATCGCGCATAATGGGATGGTGACGACCCCAGCGACGTATTCCCAGGCCGTGCGTGCCGTCAAGCGGCCCGATCCGGTCGCTGTCGGCACCATCGTGTGGCTGGGCAGCGAAGTCATGTTCTTCGCCGGCCTCTTCGCCATCTACTTCACGCTGCGCAGCACCTCCGCGGGGCTGTGGGCGGAGGAGACCCAGCTGCTGAACGTGCCGTTCGCGCTCGTCAACACGATCATCCTCGTGCTCTCCTCGGTCACCTGCCAGATGGGCGTGTTCGCCGCCGAGCGGTACCAGCCGTACCGCACCGGTCGCGGCATCCGCCGGTGGGGCATGGTCGAGTGGTTCTACGTGAGCTTCTTCCTCGGCGCGATCTTCGTGTCGGGCCAGGTCTGGGAGTACGCGACACTCGTCGCGGAGGGCCTGTCGATCTCCACCAACCCCTACGCGTCCGCGTTCTACCTGACGACCGGCTTCCACGCCCTGCACGTCACCGGTGGACTCATCGCCTTTCTCCTGGTGATCGGCCGCGCCTACGCCGTGAAGAACTTCGGCCGCAAAGAGATGACCACCGCCATCGTCGTGTCCTACTACTGGCACTTCGTCGACGTCGTGTGGATCGCCCTCTTCGCCGTCATCTACTTCCTCAAGTAAGAGAGCTGCACCATGGCACGAGAGAAGAACAAGCGCCGCGCATCCGGACGCCGCAGTCCCCTGGCCGCCGCCGCCCTCATCGGCATCGGCCTGCTGCTGACCGGTGGCATCTACGCCGGCGCGACGGCCGCAATGGCGGCATCCGATGTCCCCGAGTCGCAGTCCACCTCCGCCACCGCGGTCGAGGACGGCGAGAAGCTGTTCCAGGCGAACTGCGCCACCTGCCACGGCCTGGACCTGCAGGGCTCCGACCAGGGCCCGTCGCTCTTCGGCGTCGGTGAGCTGTCGGTGCACTTCCAGGTGTCGACCGGACGCATGCCGCTGCAGGCGCAGGGACCCCAGGCCCCCGTCAAGCCGGTGCAGTTCACCGAGGAGCAGATCAACGCCCTCGCCGCGTACGTCCAGGCGTCGGCCCCCGGCCCCGCCTACCCGTCGGCCGAGCTGCTCGACGGCGAAGGCGACGTCTCGCACGGCGCCGAGTTGTTCCGCATCAACTGCGCGATGTGCCACAACGTCGCCGGTGCCGGTGGCGCGCTCACCGAGGGCAAGTGGGCCCCCGGGCTGCACGAGACGAGCGGTCTCAACATCTACGCCGCGATGGTCACCGGCCCGCAGAACATGCCGGTCTTCAACGACCTGAACCTGACGCCCGAAGACAAGCGCGACGTCATCTCCTACCTGATGTTCCTCCAGAAGTCCGAGTCCCCCGGCGGGTTCTCGCTCGGATCTCTCGGACCGGTTTCTGAGGGTCTTTTCATCTGGATCTTCGGCATCGGGGCACTCATCGCCCTCACCGTGT
This sequence comes from Actinomycetota bacterium, assembly GCA_016870695.1. Lineage (GTDB taxonomy): Bacteria > Actinomycetota > Actinomycetes > Actinomycetales > Microbacteriaceae > Microbacterium. Next base: position 4,513 of record VGAV01000173.1, read on the forward strand.
GGATCACGGCGAAGTCCAACTGATCGTCGTCACCGACGCAACGTAAACGTACGAGGAGCACCATGGCACACGAGGAAGACGCACTCGAGCACGGAAGGGCTTCGTGGAAGCCCTCCGCCGGGCTCGCCGTCGCGGTTCCCGACTCCGTGGAGAACCCGGGCCTGCCGCCGCACCGTCACCGTGCGACGGACCAGGACCCGCAGACGATGAAGCGCGCCGTTCGCACGGTCTACACGCTGTTCTACGTCTCGGTCGCCGCGAGCATCTGGGCGAGCATCGCCTACATGATCTTCCCGATCGAGTCGGGCGCGCTGATCGACATCCGCTACAACAACCTGTTCATCGGACTCGGCATCGCCTTCGCGCTGCTGGCCATCGGCATCGGCGCGATCCACTGGTCGAAGTCGGTCATGTCCGACAAGGAGTACATCGAGGACCGCCACGCCACGCGTGGGCAGGATACGACCCGCGAAGCCGCGGTGAACGTGTTCGTCGAGGCCGACAAGGACTCCGGCTTCGGTCGTCGCGAGATCATCCGCAACTCGCTCTTCGCCGCCCTGGCCGCCTCGGTCATCCCCGGCATCACCCTGTTCCGCGGCCTCGCGCCGCAGGACCAGAACCCGGTCGCGCTCCTCAGCCACACCATGTGGGAGGAGGGCATGCGCCTGGCGCACGACCCCTCGGGCCGTGCCATCCGCGCCGCGGACGTCACCCTCGGCTCGGCCTTCCACGTCATCCCCGAGGAGCTCGCGGGCCTCGGTCACGACGAGGGCTACCTCGAGGAGAAGGCCAAGGCGATCGTGCTGCTCATGCGTCTGCAGCCCGAGCAGCTCAACCCCGAGACCAACAACCTCGACTGGTCGTACGACGGCATCGTCGCGTACTCCAAGGTCTGCACGCACGTCGGGTGCCCCGTCGCCCTGTACGAGCAGCAGACCCACCACCTTCTGTGCCCGTGCCACCAGTCGCAGTTCGACGTCGCGAATGGTGCGGCCGTCATCTTCGGCCCGGCCGCCCGTCCCCTGCCGCAGCTCCCCATCACCGTCGACGCCGAGGGCTACCTCGTCGCGAAGGGTGACTTCCAGGAGCCCGTCGGCCCCAGCTTCTGGGAGCGCTCATGAGTACCGGTACTCACCCCACCGAGAACGTCACCACCGAGCCGGCCGTCTACTCCGGTCCCCCGGCTGCCGGTCGTGACGGCAAGCCGCTCGGCGGCCGCTTCGTCGGCGCGGCGGCGAACTACCTCGAC
>VGAV01000174.1 GCA_016870695.1 Actinomycetota bacterium
CGAGTCACGCCGGTCGCCGAGCGTCTTCAGCTCGAGACGGATGTTGTTCTCCTGCGTGGCCAGGTCGCGGTGACGAGCATCCTCGTCGACCGAGATGACCATGTAGGCGGCGAAGTAGATGACCTTCTCGAGGTCCTTCGGCGCCATGTCCAGCAGGTAGCCGAGGCGCGAGGGCACGCCCTTGAAGTACCAGATGTGGGTGACGGGCGCGGCGAGCTCGATGTGGCCCATGCGCTCACGGCGGACCGAGGACTTGGTGACCTCGACGCCGCAGCGCTCGCAGACGATGCCCTTGAAGCGGACGCGCTTGTACTTGCCGCAGGCGCACTCCCAGTCGCGGGAGGGCCCGAAGATCTGCTCTCCGAAGAGGCCGTCCTTCTCGGGCTTCAGCGTGCGGTAGTTGATCGTCTCGGGCTTCTTGACCTCGCCGAAGGACCAACGACGGATGTCGTCGGCGGTGGCCAGGCCGATACGAAGCTGATCGAAAGTGGTTGATTCGAGCACTGGTTCTCCTGTGTCGGAATTCTGTTCGTTGCCTGGCCGGGTCAGATCTCGTCGATCGACGAGGACTCGAAGCGGCTGGAGATGTTGATGCCGAGCTCCTCCGCAGCGCGGAAGGCGTCATCGTCGGTGTCGCGGAGGTTGACCGCCGTGCCGTCGGCCGAGAGGACCTCGACGTTCAGGCAGAGCGACTGCATCTCCTTCATGAGCACCTTGAACGACTCGGGGATGCCGGGCTCCTGGATGTTCTCGCCCTTGACGATGGCCTCGTACACCTTGACGCGGCCGAGGATGTCGTCGGACTTGATCGTGAGGAGCTCCTGCAGCGCGTACGCGGCGCCGTAGGCCTCGAGCGCCCACACCTCCATCTCACCGAAGCGCTGGCCACCGAACTGGGCCTTACCGCCGAGCGGCTGCTGGGTGATCATCGAGTAGGGGCCCGTCGAGCGAGCGTGGATCTTGTCGTCGACGAGGTGGTGCAGCTTCAGGATGTACATGTAGCCGACCGAGATGGGCGCCGGGAAGGGCTCGCCGGAGCGACCGTCGAACAGACGGGTCTTTCCGGTCGAGTCGATCAGGCGGTCGCCGTCGCGGTTCGGGATCGTCGAGTCGAGCAGACCCGCGATCTCGTCCTCGAACGCACCGTCGAACACCGGGGTCGCGACCTTGGTGCCGGGAGTCGCCTCGCGGGCGGCCTCGGGCAGGCTCGCTGCCCACTCGGGGGTGCCCTCGACCTTCCAGCCCTGCTGCGCGATCCACCCGAGGTGGAGCTCGAGCACCTGGCCGAAGTTCATTCGACCGGGGATGCCGAGCGGGTTCAGCACGACATCGACGGGCGTGCCGTCGGACAGGAAGGGCATGTCCTCGATCGGGAGGATCTTGGCGATGACGCCCTTGTTGCCGTGGCGGCCCGCGAGCTTGTCGCCCTCGGTGATCTTGCGCTTCTGGGCGATGTAGACGACCACGCGGCGGTTGACGCCGGAGCCGAGCTCGTCGTCGCCGTCCTCGGCGTTGAACTCCTTGACGGCGATGATCGTGCCCTGCTCGCCGTGGGGCACCTTCAGCGAGGTGTCACGGACTTCGCGGCTCTTCTCGTTGAAGATCGCGCGGAGCAGGCGCTCCTCGGCGCTCAGCTCGGTCTCGCCCTTGGGCGTGACCTTGCCGACGAGGATGTCGCCGGGACGCACCTCGGCGCCGATGCGGACGATGCCGCGCTCGTCGAGGTCCTTCAGCAGGTCGGGGCTGACGTTGGGGAGATCACGGGTGATCTCCTCCTTGCCGAGCTTGGTGTCGCGTGCGTCGACCTCGTACTCCTCGATGTGGATCGACGAGAGCGTGTCGTCCTTCACGAGGTCCTGGCTGAGGATGATCGCGTCCTCGAAGTTGTGACCCTCCCAGGTCATGAACGCCACGAGGAGGTTCTTGCCGAGCGCGAGCTCGCCGTTCTCGGTCGCGGGACCGTCGGCGATGACCTCGCCGGCCTCGACGCGCTCGCCCGCGGAGACCACCACGCGCTGGTTGTACGAGGTGCCCTGGTTCGAGCGGTCGAACTTGCGGAGGAAGTAGTCCTGCGTGCCGCCCTCGTCGAGCTGCACGGTCACGACGTCGGCCGAGACCTCGATGACGACACCGGCCTTCTCGGCGGTGACCACGTCACCGGCGTCGATGGCGGCGAAGCCCTCCATACCGGTACCGACGATGGGCGACTCGCTGCGGACCAGCGGCACCGCCTGACGCTGCATGTTCGCACCCATGAGGGCGCGGTTGGCGTCGTCGTGCTCGAGGAACGGGATGAGCGAGGTCGCCACCGACACCATCTGGCGCGGCGAGACGTCCATGTAGCCGATCTCGTCGACGGGGAACAGGTCGACCTCGCCACCCTGACCGCGGCGGGCCAGGATGCGGTCCTCGACGAAGTGTCCGTCGGCCTGGAGGGCGACACCGGCCTGGGCGACGATGTGGTCGCTCTCCTCGCTGGCGGTGAGGTAGTCGATCGTGTCGGTCACGCGACCGTCGACGACGCGGCGGTACGGCGTCTCGATGAAGCCGAACGCGTTGATGCGCGCGAACGACGCGAGCGAGCCGATCAGACCGATGTTCGGGCCTTCCGGCGTCTCGATCGGGCACATGCGGCCGTAGTGCGACGGGTGGACGTCGCGGACCTCGACGCCGGCGCGCTCACGCGACAGACCGCCGGGGCCCAGCGCCGACAGGCGGCGCTTGTGGGTCAGGCCCGCGAGCGGGTTGTTCTGGTCCATGAACTGCGACAGCTGCGACGTGCCGAAGAACTCCTTGATCGCCGCCACGACGGGACGGACGTTGATCAGGGTCTGCGGCGTGATCGCCTCGATGTCCTGCGTGGTCATGCGCTCGCGGACGACGCGCTCCATGCGCGAAAGACCGGTGCGGACCTGGTTCTGGATGAGCTCGCCGACCGCGCGGATACGACGGTTGCCGAAGTTGTCGATGTCGTCGGTGTCGAGGCGGATGTCCGCCGCCTGGCCACCGCGCACGCCGTCGAACGACGAGTCGCCGCGGTGCAGGCGCACGAGGTACTTGATCGTCGCGACGATGTCGTCGACGGTGAGCACCGAGTCCGACAGCGGCTTGTCGACGCCGAGCTTCTGGTTGATCTTGTAGCGACCCACCTTGGCCAGGTCGTAGCGCTTCGGGTTGAAGTAGAAGTTGTCGAGCAGCGCACGCGCGGCCTCGGCGGCGACCTGCTCGCCCGGACGCAGCTTGCGGTAGATGTCGCGGAGCGCGTCCTCCTTGGTGAGGATCGTGTCCTTGGACAGCGTCTCCTCGATGGAGTCGAACCCGGCGAACTCGGCGAGGATGTCCTCGCTGGTCAGGCCGAGCGCCTTGAGGAAGACGGTGACCGACTGCTTGCGCTTGCGGTCGATGCGGACGCCGACCTGGTCGCGCTTGTCGATCTCGAACTCGAGCCAGGCACCGCGCGAGGGGATGACGCGCGCCGAGACGATGTCCTTGTCGGAGGTCTTGTCCGGGGTCTTGTCGAAATAGACGCCGGGCGAACGCACGAGCTGCGACACGACGACACGCTCGGTGCCGTTGATGATGAACGTGCCCTTGTCGGTCTGGAGCGGGAAGTCGCCCATGAAGACCGTCTGCGTCTTGATCTCACCGGTCTGGTGGTTCATGAACTCGGCCTCGACGTAGAGCGGGGCGGCGTACGTCTTGCCGCGCTCCTTGCACTCCTCGATGGAGTACTTCTCGGGCTCGAGGTAGGGGTTCGTGAACGAGAGCTGCATGGTCTCGCTCAGGTCCTCGATCGGGGAGATCTCCTCGAAGATCTCCTCGAGACCGCTGATCTCGGGCACGTCGGTGCGACCGGCGGCCTGGGCCTCGGCGACGCGCGCCTTCCAGGCCTCGTTGCCGACCAGCCAGTCGAACGACTCCGTCTGCAGGGCCAGCAGGTCGGGGACGGTCAGCTTGTCGGAGATCTTGGCGAACGAAAGACGCGAGGCGCCGCGTCCGCTCTTGGGGGTGGTGGTGGTGGATGCGTTGCTCGCAGCAGCCAAGGGAATAACCTCCAGAAGCCCGGGCGAGGGGCTCGTGATTCCTTGTCGTCAGGTGGAGTGCTCCCGTACCCCGGAAGCCTGCGTGTCGCACACCGCGGTGAAGCGGGGACGCACAGGCCCAGCCGACCACCATATGAGGGCAGGGGGAAGTTGGGAGCGCAAAGTCCAAGCATACGCGGGAGGACTCGCCGTGTCCAGTCGAATTCTTGACGACTTTGCGTACCTGCGGTATAACCGCGCACGCCCCCGGCGCATTCCGCGATCCACCGCCCCGAACGGTCCCCGTCGCCGTCGCGCGTCCGGCCGCCCCCGCCGCCTCAGCTCCGCCGGAAACGCACCGTGTCGCCCGGTCGCGCCTGCGCCAGAGCGTCCAGCGCCTCGTCCCGGACCACCCCGATCACGGGGTACCCGCCGGTCACCGGGCCGTCGGCGAGCAGCACGACCGGCCGCCCGTGCGGCGGCACCTGCAGCGCCCCGGGCACCATCCCCTCGCTCGCGAGCTCTCCTTCGACGCGCCGCTCCAGAACCGGGCCGTCCAGACGGAGCCCGACCCGGTCCGCGTCCGACGACACGGTCCACCGGGCATCGACGAGCAGCTCCCGCGCGGCGACGGTGAACCACTCCTCGCGCGGCCCCCGGGCGAGGGGGACGTCGATCTCGGACGGCGGCACCGTCCACGGGAACACGTCGACCGCGGGAACGGCATGCCTCTCGCCGTCGGCCGCAATCAGCTCGTCTCCCGCGCGCAGCGGCTCGGGCCCGAGTCCGGCGAGGACGTCGCGGGACGCCGATCCCAGAGCCGTCGTCGCGCGGAGACCGCCGCGGACCGCGACCGAGAAGCGCAGGCCCGCCCGCGCCGCACCCAGCGCGAGCTCGGCCCCCGCGGGGAGGAGCAGCGGCCGGTAGGCATCCATCGCTCTGCCGTCGACGAGCACGTCGCCGAGCGCCCCGGTCACGGCCACCCACGTGTCGCGGAGGGCGCGGACGCGCAACCCGCCGAGCAGCACCTCGAGACCCGCGGCGTCCTCGGTGTTGCCGACCAGCCGGTTCGCGACGCGCAGCGCGCGGCGATCGAGCGCGCCGGACCGTGCGACTCCCAGCGCCGCACGCCCGGGCCGGCCGAGGTCCTGCATCGTCGTGAGCGGTCCCGGCGCGAGCACCGTGAGGGCGGCGCCGCTCTCAGCGGAGGAGATGCGGCCGGCGGAGGACGGAAGAAGGGTCGCGGCTCCTCCGCTCGCGGCATCCCCTCCCTTCCCCACCGGGGATTCGGGCACGACTCCCCTCACGACCGGGCGCTCGGGCACGAACCGCACCCGTGCGCGGGGCGGCAGGAGCACGGGCTCGGCGGCATCCGGAGAGAAGAGGGGAGCCGGCGTCGTGGCGATGAGCCGCCACCCGCCCGGCGTCTCGCGCGGATAGGCGCCGCTGAACGCCCCGGCGAGACCGACCGACCCCGCGGGGACGCGCGTCCGCGGGCGCGCCAGCCGTGGCACCTCGAACGGCCAGTCCGCGCTGACGAGGTACGCGAACCCGGGGGCGAAGCCCGTGAAGGCGACCGTCCAGTCCGCGGCGGCGTGCCGGCGGGCGAGCTCGGACGGAGGGATGCCGAGGACCTGCGCGGTCTCGGCGAGATCGGGGCCGTCGTAGCGCACGGCCACCTCCACGACGGGTGAGGCCGCCGTGACGTCGG
>VGAV01000175.1 GCA_016870695.1 Actinomycetota bacterium
CTCGACGGCGGCCGAGGCCGCGACGTCAAGGTCTCCTCCGCCCTGCGGGCCGGGCGCCCGGGACCCAACCGTGGATCCGTGATGACGAGCGCACCGCGCGGGAGTACTCCCCTTGCTTCCGTCGAGGGTAGGGGATGCTCCTATGAGGGACCTGCGTGCGGGAGGTGAGCGCGTCAGGCCGTGCCGGTCGCGCGCACCGCCGTCAGACCGGAGCGCACCGGTCCGCGGACGAGGACGTGACCGCGCTGGAGGGTGACTCGCGTCCACGCGCCGCTCCGGCGGACGACCGCCTCCTCGGCCCCGGCGATGAATCCGAGCGCGAAGGCCGCGAACGCGGTGCCGAGGGGCAGCCCGCCGAGCGCCTCGTCCGCCTCGCCCCACACGCGCGCGCGCACCGCACGGACGACGTCCTCGCCCGCGTCGGCCGGGAGGGCATCCGCCACCGCGGCGACGCCGTACTGCGCGCGCTGCGCCAGGACCGCGGCATCCACGGCATCCACCGTCTCCCAGCCCGTGCGGGGCGGCGACACCCCCGCCCAGGCCGGCGACGTGGCGGTGGCGGGCAGCAGCACGGCCGAGGCGTCGTCGGGGGCGGGCAGGAGACCGGATGCCTCGACGACGAGGTCGCATTCGAGCTCCGGGTCGATGGCGGAGACGCGCAGACCCAGGACGGTCGGCGTCGCGTCGAGCAGCCCGCGCGGGGCCAGCGGGGCGGATGTCGTCACCAGGACGCCGCCCTGGGCGCGGACCCGGACGGTCCCGTCGCCGAGACGCACGGCCCGGGAGGAGAAGGTGAGCAGGTCGGCTGCCGCCTGCGGGTCGGGGAACAACAGGCGCGCGGACACCCGCCCTAAACTAGCAAGCGGTGGACGCCCGCTCCGCCGGGACCGGAGGGGACGTGACGGACGACGTCGATCCCGTCGCTGCGATGCTCACCGTGCTCGACCTGCGCGACGCCGGGGCCCGCACGACGGAGGACATCTTCACGGGCGTGTCGCAGCCCATGCCGTTCGGGCGCGTCTACGGCGGCCAGGTGCTCGCCCAGTCGATCGTCGCGGCATCCCGGACCCTTCCTCCGGAGCGCGCCGTGCACTCGATGCACGGGTACTTCCTGCGTCCCGGCGACCCGCGGGACGCACTGACGTTCTCGGTCGACCGCATCCACGACGGGCGGTCGTTCTCGACGCGCCGGACGCAGGCGTTCCAGGCGGGGGTGCCGATCTTCTCGATGATCGCGTCGTTCCAGGACGAGGATCCCGGCCTCGAGCACCACGAGCCGATGCCGGAGGGCGTCCCGACGCCCGAGGAGCTCCCCCCGTTCGACGCGTCCGCCGTCCACCCGCTCAGCCGGCGCATGTTCGCCGACCGTCCGGTGGACGTGCTGCACGTGCCGTCGCCGATCTACACCGAGGTCGAGGGCGCGCACGTGCCGCGGCAGGCGGTCTGGATGCGCGCGCGGCGGGCGCTTCCCGACGACCCCGCGGTCCACCGCGCCGCACTGGCGTACCTGAGCGACCTGACGATCCAGGAGCCCATCATGCGGGCCCACGGCATCGCCTGGAGCCTCCCGGGGCTCAAGGTGGCCAGCCTCGACCACGCGATGTGGTGGCACCGCCCCGCCCGTGTGGACGACTGGCTGCTGTACGTGCAGGAGTCGCCGAACGCCCGCGGCGGCCGCGGCCTGTCGACCGGGCGGATCTACACGCGCGCCGGTGAGCTCGTCGCCAGCGTCGCGCAGGAGGTCATGGTCCGCGTCCCGCGGGACTGACCGCGGTCCTCGGAGTCAGTACCGGCGGGATTGACGAGCGCCCGCGGGCTCAGCCGCGACGACGGTACTGAATAGGGTCGCCGACGTAGGGCGCCCAGGCGTCCCGCTCGGCGGTGCTCCACCGGATGGGGCGGCCGCTGGCCGTGTCGACGAGGACGACGACCGCCGTCGCCCGGGCGTAGAGCACCGGCTCCCCGGCACCGACAGGACTGAACACCTCGAAGCAGATGTCGGCGCTGGATCCGCCCATCGCACCGATCCACATGCGCACGTCGAGCGGACGCTGACTGTACGGGACGGGGCGCAGGTACTCGATCTCCTGCCGCGCGATGAGCGTCGCCCGCTCCCCGCCGCTCTCGAGCACCGACATGTCGAAGACCGCCGTGGGCAGGGCCGCCGCGTCGTCGTCGCCGCGCCAGAACGCGCGCAGACGGGCCTCCTCGAGGAGCTTGAGCATCGAGGTGTTGTTGACGTGGCCGAGCGCGTCGAGATCGCCCCACCGCAACGGGATGGGGACGTGGAGACGGGAGGGCCCGGCGGTGGCCGGACCCTCCCGGTGGGTCGCCTCGCCGGCGGGCGGGACGTTCTCGTCGGACACGGTCGTCAGTCGCGCGTCAGCTTGCGGTAGCTCGACCGCGACGGGTTCGCGGCGTCGGGACCGAGACGCTCGATCTTGTTCGCCTCGTACGCCTCGAAGTTCCCCTCGAACCAGTGCCACTGGTCCGGGTTCTCCTCCGTGCCCTCGTAGGCGAGGATGTGCGTCGCGATGCGGTCCAGGAACCACCGGTCGTGCGTGATGACCACGGCGCAGCCCGGGAACTCGAGTAGCGCGTTCTCGAGAGAACTCAAGGTCTCCACGTCGAGGTCGTTGGTCGGCTCGTCGAGGAGCAGCAGGTTGCCGCCCTCCTTGAGCGTCAGCGCGAGGTTCAGGCGGTTGCGCTCACCACCGGAGAGCACGCCGGCCTTCTTCTGCTGGTCGGGCCCCTTGAAGCCGAACTTGGACACGTAGGCGCGCGAGGGGATCTCGGTCTTGCCGACCGTGATGATGTCGAGACCGTCGGAAACGACCTCCCACAGCGTCTTGTTCGGGTCGATGTTGGCGCGCGACTGGTCGACGTAGCTGATCTTGACCGTCTCGCCGATCTTGAGCGTGCCGCCGTCGAGCGGCTCTAGGCCGACGATCGTCTTGAAGAGCGTCGTCTTGCCGACGCCGTTCGGGCCGATGACCCCGACGATGCCGTTCGGGGGGAGGTTGAAGCTGAGGTTGCTGATGAGCGAGCGGTCGCCGAAGCTCTTCTCGAGCTTCTTGGCGTCGATGACGATGCTGCCCAGGCGCGGACCCGCGGGGATCTGGATCTCGTCGAAGTCCAGCTTGCGCGTCCGCTCGGCCTCCGCCGCCATCTCCTCGTAGCGGGCGAGGCGCGCCTTCGACTTCACCTGACGGCCCTTGGCGTTGGACCGCACCCACTCCAGCTCCTCCTTGAGGCGCTTGGCGAGCTTGGCGTCCTTCTTGCCCTGCACCTCGAGTCGCTGCTCCTTCTTCTCGAGGTACGTCGAGTAGTTGCCCTCGTACGGGTACAGGTGGCCGCGGTCGACCTCGGCGATCCACTCCGCGACGTTGTCGAGGAAGTACCGGTCGTGCGTGATCGCGATGACCGCGCCCTTGTACGCCTTGAGGTGCTGCTCGAGCCAGAGCACGCTCTCGGCGTCGAGGTGGTTGGTCGGCTCGTCGAGCAGGAGCAGATCGGGCTTCTGCAGCAGGAGCTTCGCCAGCGCGACGCGGCGGCGCTCACCACCCGAGAGCGGGACGACCGAGGCGTCCGCCGGCGGCGTGCGCAGCGCGTCCATCGCCTGCTCGAGCTGGGAGTCGAGGTCCCAGCCGTCGGCCGCGTCGATCTCCTCCTGCAGCGTCCCCATCTCGGCCAGCAGGGCGTCGAAGTCGGCGTCGGGATCGGCCATGAGGGCCGAGATCTCGTTGAACCGGTCGAGCTTCGGCTTGATCGCCACACCGTCCTGGATGTTCTCCAGGACCGTCTTGGTGTCGTCGAGCTCCGGCTCCTGCATGAGGATGCCGACCGAGAATCCGGGGCTCAGCTTGGCCTCGCCGTTGGAGGGGACGTCGAGGCCGGCCATGATCTTGAGAATCGTGGACTTGCCCGCACCGTTGGGCCCGACCATGCCGATCTTGGCGCCGGGGAGGAACGCCATCGTGACGTCGTCGAGGATGACCTTGTCGCCCACGGCTTTGCGCGCGCGGACCATGGAGTAGATATATTCCGCCATAACCTGTCCAGTCTAGGGCGGGTCGCCCCGTCGTCCGCCTCCCCCGGTCAGGTCACCAGTCGATGGGGCGCGTCTGTCCCATGAGGCACCCGCCGGAGGGCAGTCCGCCGACGACCGTCGTGACGGGGTCGCCCGTGGCCGGACCCACCTGGCCGATGAGGCAGTCCTCGCCCCAGCGGACCGAGAACTGGATGCTCTCGGCCGCATTGCCCACCGTCGAGGTGTCCTCGGTGACCTGCATCGCGGCCTTGTCGAACCCGCCGGCCGTGAGCGCGTCGATGTAGGACCGGCCGGCGCTGCGGCCGTCGCCTGCCCAGACGCCCGCGACGATCTGCGTGAAGAAGGGCAGGTTGTCGGCGGCGGACCCTCCGGGCACGAGGGCCGGCGCTGCCGGCGCGGCCGGCTCCGTCGGTGCCGTGCTCGCCTCCGAGGAGGAGATGGGCGTGGGCACCGGTGCGGGCTCGGGGGCGCAGCCGGAGAGCGCGAGGGTGGCCGCGATCGCCAGGGCGCCGGCGAGGCGAGCGGTCGTGGTCGTCACGCGCTCGAGTCTACGAACAACCCGAGCGCTCCTCAGAACGGCTGCGCGTCCGCGTGACCGACCAGCGCCGGCTCTGCCGGCGGCGTCTCCGACGGTGCGTCCGCGACGGCGCCGTCGATCTGTCCGGGGGCGGACGCACCGAGGTCGCCGTCGCCGAGCCCCTCCGCCGCGCCGATGTCGGGCACCGCCCACGCGTCCTCCTGGCGCTCGGGGGACGGGTCCGACGTCGTCGGTGCGGCCGTCCGCGGGCGGTCGAAGCTCGTCACGCCCCAGCGCAGGTCGTGTCCGATCGCGGATGCCGTGATGTCGGCGCTCACGCCGCGCTTGGCATCCGTCTCCCACTCGCGCAGACGGAGCCGCCCCGTCAGCAGCACGCGCTGTCCCTTGCGCAGCGAGGCCAGCGCGTGACGGCCGAGCTCGCCGAAGACCGAGACCGAGTAGAAATTCGTGTGGACGTCGATCCACTCGCCGCGGTCACGGTCGTACTTGCGCTCGCCCGACGCGACGCGGAAGGCCGCGACCGCGTCGCCGCCCCGGGTTGTGCGCTCCTCCAGGTCGCTGACGATGTTGCCGACGATGGTGATGGTGTCGCTCATGATGTGTCCTCTCTGCGGGTCGATGCCCCGGCGCTCGAGTGCCCTCCGAGCGCCGGGGTGGCGTCCATGATGCGCGGGGGCGGAACCGCGGAGAGGGTCGGATCAGCCGCTTCGGGGACGCGTCGCCGAATCGGCTGGGTGAGGAGGAGAGGTGGCCTTCGGCGCCCCCGCGGCGATGTCGGAGGTCGGCGCTACGTTCTCCGCATGAGCACCGCACTCTGGAACGACCCCGCACCGGCTCCGCGCCTGTCCGGGTGGGGCCGGATGACGCACGTGGCAGCAGGACTCTGGCGCATCGCCGATCCGCGGGGAGTGGTCGTCGGTCACATCCGCGCGATCGCGACCGACGGAGACTGGCGTTACGCCGCCGAGCGCTTCCACGCGGCCAGCGGACGGTTCCGCGCGCTCGGCGAGTTCTGGTCGTCCTCGGACGCGCTGGAGTGCCTGCGCTACACCCGCTGACGGCCGCGACGACCGACCGCACCCGGCACCGCCGCGCCCGTCGGACCCCCGCCGC
>VGAV01000176.1 GCA_016870695.1 Actinomycetota bacterium
CCCGTCCCGCCCGCCGCCGCCGTCTCCCGGTGCTCGTCCCGTCCGCCGCGGCGGTGCTCGCCGTGCTGACCGGGTGCGCGGCGCCCGTCCCCGATGCTCCCCGCGCGGACGAGCCGACCGCCGACACGCACGGCGAGATCGCCGGCGCCGCGGAGCTCGCCGAGCCGGCCGTCGGACTGACGTCGATCGATCCCGCCGGGCGAGTCTCGCACCTCGACCTCCTCGACGAGAGCACGGTCGACCTCGGCACCGTGCGCGTCCCCGCGGCCGTCCACACCGACGGGCGCTACCTCTTCGCCGCGAACGCGACGGGGGTGTCCATCGTCGACAGCGGTGTGTGGACGTGGGACCACGTCGACCACTTCCACTATTACCGGGCGCAGCCGGCGCTGCTGGGCGACGTCGCAGGGGAGGGGGTGGCCACCGTCGCCACGTCGAACTCCTCGACCACCGGCGGGACCGGGCTGTACTTCCCCACCTCCGGGGAGGCCGTCCTGCTCGACACCGAGGCGCTGTCGACGGGCGAGCTCGTCGAATCGTTCCGGCTGGATCGGACGCCCGGGGCGGGTCTCGTCGTCCCGGTCGGATCGTTCGCCGCCGTCGCCTCCGGCGACGAGGTCACCGTGCACACCGCGTCCGGAAACGAGGTCGCCGTGCAGACCGCCGACGGTGCAAAAGCGGGGGAGGGCGTCGCGTGCGTCGCCCCCCAGGGCACCATCACGACCCGCGTCGGCGCCGTGATCGGATGCGAGGACGGCGCCCTCCTCCTCCACGTCGAGGAGGAGCAGCCCGTGGTCGAGCGCATCCCCTACCCCGACGGCGTCGACGCTCCCCGCGCCACCGCGTTCGCCAACCGGGAGGGGCGGCCCCGCGTCGCCGCGCTCGCCGGGACGTCCGGCATCTGGATGCTCGACACCCGCGACCGGACGTGGACGCTGCTCGCCGCCCCCGAGCCGCTGGTCCAGGTGACCGCCGTCGACGACGCCGACGCGAACCTGCTCGGCCTCACGCCGGACGGTCGGGTGCTGGTGATCGACGGTGAGAACGGCGCCGCGCGGGCGGCATCCCTCCCTCTCGTCGGGGCGAGCCTGACCGCCGGCGACGCGGTGACGCTCGTCGCCGATCAGCAGCGCGCCTACCTGAACGGCCCGGCCGAGCAGCGGATGTGGGAGATCGACTTCGCCGACGCGGCGCGCGTCGCCCGTGAGTTCGCCCCCGAGCGCGTGCCGGCGTTCGTCGCGCAGACGGGACGCTGAGATGAACCGCTTCCGCCTCGCCGCGACCGCGGCCGCCCTGACCGTCGTCGGGGCGCTCCTCACCGGGTGCGCCGGCTCGTCCGACGACCGCCCGCTCGTCGCGGTCTCGACTAACATCCTCGGCGACGTCGTGACGAACCTCGTCGGCGACGACGTCGAGGTCATGACCCTCATGCGCCCGGGCGCCGACCCGCACTCGTTCGAGATCTCCGCGGCCGAGGCCGCCCGTCTCCGATCGGCCGACCTGATCGTGTCGAACGGCATCGGCCTCGAGGAGGGGCTGCAGCAGCACCTCGACGCGGCCGCCCAGGAGGGCGTTCCCTCCTTCGTCGCGGGGGACGCGGTCGACGTGCTCCCGTACACGTCCACCGACGCCGGCGGGGCGGACGATCCGCACTTCTGGACCGATCCCGCCCAGACCATCGCGGTCGTCGACGCGCTCGTGCCGGTCCTGGAGGGGATGGACGGGGTGGATGCCACCGCGGTGGCATCCCGGTCCGCGTCCTACCGCGGCGAGCTCGAAGCCCTCGACGCCGAGATGTCGGACGCCTTCGCGGCGATCCCCGCGGCGCAGCGGGCCCTGGTGACGAACCACCACGTGTTCGGGTACCTCGCGGACCGCTTCGACTTCCGTGTCGTGGGTGCGGTGATCCCGGGCGGGACGACTCTCGCCGCGCCGAGCGCGAGCGATCTGGCCGACCTGGTGTCGGCGATCGAGGAGGCGGGGGTCCGCACCATCTTCGCGGAGTCCTCGCAGCCGGACCGTCTCGTGCAGACGCTCGCCCGGGAGGCGGACGTCGACGTCGCCGTCGAGGAGCTGTTCACCGAGTCCCTCACCGAGCCCTCCGGCGGGGCGCCGGACTACCTGACCATGATGCGCGTGAACACGGAGCGCATCGCCACGGGCCTGGCGCCGCGGTGACATCCGTCGCCGTCGCCACGCTCCCCACCCAGAGAAGAAAGAGGAATCACATGGGCACCTTCCCCCTCCGCCGCGCGGGCCTGCTCGCGCTCGCGGTCGGTGCGACCGTCGGTCTGGCCGCCTGCTCGGGCGGCTCGGGCGGCGGATCCGCGGCTCCCGCCCCGGCCGCGTCCGGCGCGACCGGCGACGAGACCGGCACGCGCGTCGCCCTGTCCTACCCCGGCGGGATCGTCGTCCTGGACGGCGAGACGCTCGAGGTCGTCGGCGACGTCGACTCCGAGGAGTTCACCCGCCTGAACGCGGCGGGAGACGGCCGCCACATCATGGTGACGACCAGCGCCGGCTTCCAGGTGCTCGACGCGGGCAGCTCCGAGGAGGACCCCGAGCTGACCGATCTGGTCTTCCCGGCCGAGAAGGCCGGTCACGTCGTCGTCCACGGCGGCAAGACCGTGCTCTACGCCGACGGGACGAGCGACACCACCGTCTTCGACACCGATGCCCTGCTGGCATCCACCGACGAGCTCCCCGAGACCGAGACCATCCCGGGTGTCGAGGCGCACCACGGGGTGTCGATCGTGCTCGAGGACGGGTCCTTCGTGACGACGGTCGGCAACGCCGACGGCCGCACCGGAATCACCGTCGCGGACGCGTCCGGGACCACGATCGCCGAGAACGCGGTCTGCCCGGGCGTGCACGGCGAGGGCACCGCGCAGGACGAGGTCGTCGTCTTCGGCTGCGAGAACGGCGCGCTGGTGTACGCCGACGGCGAGATCACCAAGCTCGACGCCCCCGACCAGCCGTACGGCCGGACGGGCAACCTGTTCGTCAGCGAGACGAGCCCGCTGGTGCTCGGCGACTACAAGGACGACCGCGACGCCGAGGGGTACCTCCTCGACCGCGTCGCCGTCCTCGACACCGCCGCGAAGACCCAGACCGTCGTCGACATGCCCGAGGGGGCGGAGTACACGTTCCGCGATCTCGCCCGCGGGCCGGAGGACCTCGGCTACATCCTGGCGTCCGACGGCGCGATCCACGTGTTCGACCTCGAGGCGGGGGAGTTCACGAACTCCTTCCCGGTCATCGAAGCGTGGGAGGGTCCCGTCGAGTGGCAGGACGCCCACCCGGCCATCAAGGTCAGCGGTGACGTCGCCTACGTGACGGAGCCCGCGAAGAACATGGTCCACGCGGTGGACCTCGCCACCGGTGAGGTCCTGGCCAGCGCGACCCTCGAGGTCACGCCCAACGAGATCGCCCTCACCCGCTGAGGGCTCACGGCCGGCCGTCCCGGTCGTACGCGATCTGCAGCGCCTGGCGCACAGCGCGGACACCGGGGCGGTCGGCCGTTCCGCGTCTCACCGCGGTGAACACGTCGCGGCGCGGCCGGGCGGGCAGGTCGATCAGCCGGACGGGAGGCTCCTCGCCGGCGAAGACGAGGTCGGGGATCATCCCCACCGCGTGCCCGGATGCGACCAGCCGCACGTGCGCGGTGAGGTCGGCGAGCTCGAAGCGGACGTCGGGCTCGAAGCCCGCCGCGCGGCACTGCTGCGTCGCCCACTGGCGGGCGGCCGTGCCGACGGGCTCCATCACCCACGCGCGGTCGCGCAGGTCCTCGAGGCGGACGTCGGCGGAGGCGGCCTCTCCCACCGCGAGGCGGATCGCGTCGCGCCCGAGCAGACCGCGCTCCAGGCCGTCGCGGTGCTCGCGGGTGTGGCCCGGGTACTGCTCCGCGACGACGAGGTCGAACCCGCGGGCGGCGACCTCGAACAGCCCCTCCTCGGGCGCGAGCTCGGCGACCTCCACGCGGAGTCCGGGCTCGGCGACGGCGAGAGCGTCCAGTGCGCGGGGCAGCAGGCCGTGGGCGGCGGACTGCATGACGGCGAGGCGCACCGGGGCCAGCGAGGGCTGCATGCGCTCCAGCTCCGCGCGCGCGGCCTCGTCGGCGGCGAGCATGCGGGCGGCGTGCGCGGCCAGGGCAGCACCCTGGGCGGTGAGGCGGACCCGCCGCCCGTCGGGCTCCAGGAGGGGCACGCCGGCGTCGCGTTCGAGCTGGGCGAGCTGCTGCGAGATGGTCGACGGGCTGTAGGCGAGGGCCTCGGCGACCGCGGACAGCGTTCCGCGCACGGACAGCTCGTGGAGCAGACGGAGGCGACGGAGGTCGAACACGGCATCCTTTCGTTCCAGCCGAACAATACCAATCATAAATGATCGCTTTTCTCGAAGGGATGCCGGGCCTCACACTGATCCCAACCGAGGAAGGATCGCCATGTCTCTCACCGACGTCCCCCGCACCACCGCCGGCGCCGCGCCGGCGCTCGTCTCGCCGTCCGAGCTGGCCGACGAGGCGATCGCGCTCGTCCGCCGGTGGCTGGTGGAGAGCCGCGACGAGCCCGTCGACGCCGCGGCTCAGCGTCTGGCCGGCGTGCTGCGCGACCCGCACGGGCTCGACTTCACCGTCGGGTTCGTGGACGGCGTGGTGCGTCCCGAGGACCTCCGGGTCGCCGCGCGCAACCTCGCCGCGCTGACCCCGCTCGTCCCGGCGTTCCTCCCTCTGCACCTGAAGTCCGCGATCCGCCTGGGCGCCCTGACGGCGCCGGTGCTGCCGCAGGTGGTCGTCCCGGCGGCGCGCACCGCCCTGCGGTCGATGGTGCGGCACCTCATCGTCGACGCGAGCGACCGCAAGCTCGGCGACGCGATCTCGGCGATCCGCGGTCGGGGCGACGGCATCCGGCTCAACGTCAACCTGCTCGGCGAGGCCATCCTCGGCAAGAAGGAGGCCGCGCGCCGGCTCGCCGGAACCCGCAAGCTCCTCGCCCGCGACGACGTGGACTACGTCTCCATCAAGGTGTCCTCCACCGTCGCGCCGCACACGCCGTGGGCGTTCGAGGCCGCCGTCGACGACGCCGTGACCGCGCTGCGCCCGCTGTACCGCGTGGCGAAGGAGACCGGCACCTTCCTCAACCTCGACATGGAGGAGTTCAAGGACCTCGACCTCACCCTCGCCGTGTTCGAGACGCTGCTGGGCGAGCCCGAGTTCCACGGCGTCGAGGCCGGCATCGTGCTGCAGGCCTACCTTCCGGACGCCCTGGCCGCCATGGTGCGGCTCCAGGAGTGGACCGCCGCCCGGGTGGCATCCGGTGGCGCCCCCATCAAGGTGCGCGTCGTGAAGGGGGCGAACCTCCCCATGGAACGCGTGGATGCCGATGTGCACGACTGGCCGCTCGCGACCTGGCCGAGCAAGCAGGCCACCGACGCGTCGTACAAAGCCGTCCTGGACTACGCGCTGCGGCCTGAGCACACCGCGAACGTGCGCATCGGTGTCGCCGGTCACAACCTGTTCGACATCGCCCTCGCGTGGCTGCTCGCCGAGCGCCGCGGCGTCACGAGCACGACCGGCCGCAGCGGCATCGACGTCGAGATGCTGCTCGGCATGGCCACCGCGCAGCAGGCGGTGGTCCGGCGGACGGTCGGGTCGATCCTGCTGTACACCCCCGTCGTGCACCCGGACGAGTTCGACGTG
>VGAV01000177.1 GCA_016870695.1 Actinomycetota bacterium
TCGCGCCGAGTGCCGGAGCCGCCTGGGGGAGCGCCGCGGTCGCCCTCGCCACGGTGGGTGCGCTCACCGCGCTGTGGTTCCTCATCGTGCGGGTCCTCCTCACCACGACCCCGCGCCCCGTCGCCGTGCGCGAGCAGGGCGGTCTCGGCTGGTTCGCCCTGCTGCCGGGCACGCCGGCCGGGGCCGTCGCCGCGCGCAGCCTCTCCTACTGGCTCCGCGACCGCCGCTACCTCGTCAACATCGTGGTCGTCCCCGTCGCCGCGGTCCTGACGACGGTGCCGCTGCTTCTGGCCGGTGTTCCGCTGGAGGTCGCCGCCCTCGTCCCCGTGCCGATCATGGCGCTCTTCTTCGGCTGGCTCCCGCACAACGACCTCGCCTATGACTCGACGGCCGTGTGGATGCACATCGCCAGCGGCATGCGGGGCGTCTCGGACCGCGTCGGCCGTCTCGTGCCCGTCCTGCTCATCGGCGTGCCGATCCTCGCGGTCGCGCTGCCGATCGCCATCGCCGCGCACGGGCGCTGGTCGCTGCTGCCCGCGCTCGTCGGCGTCTGCGCGGCCCTGTTCCTGGCCGGGCTGGGACTGTCCAGCGTGTCCTCCGTCCTCGCTCCCTACGCCGTCTCCCGGCCGGGCGACAGCCCGTTCCAGCAGCCGCAGCGCACCGGCTCCGGCGGGGTCGTGGCGCCGGGCGGCGTCATGGTGGGAGCCGTCCTCGCGGCGGCACCCGCGATGTGGTTCGCCTGGCAGGCCCTGACGACGGGAGCAGACGACAGCGCGGCCGCCCTCTGGGCGGGCATCGGCGCAGGCGTGGTCGTCCTCGTGCTCGGAGTCGTCATCGGCGCGGCCCTGTTCGAGCGCCGCGGGACCGCGTTGATGGAGTTCGCGGAGGCGGCCTGACCGTCCGCTCGGCGCCGGGCGCGGCTACACTGGCTGACCATGAGCACGCCTCTCGACAGTCCGGACAGCGGGGGTCTCGCGACCCTGGATCGTGAGCTCGAGGAGCTCATCCGCGAAGAGAACATCGAGCCCGGCGACCACGAGCGCTTCTCGCACTACGTCAAGAAGGACAAGATCCTCGAGTCCGCTCTCACCGGCAAGCCGGTCCGCGCCCTGTGCGGCAAGAAGTGGACCCCGGGCCGCGACCCGGAGAAGTTCCCGGTGTGCCCCCAGTGCAAAGAGATCTACGAGTCGCTGAACAAGTGACCCGGCGGGCGGTGGGGCGGCGACGCCCCGCCGCTCACACCTCTTGATACTCCGTGGGGATGGCCGGCTCCGACCGGCTCAGCGCGAGCGCCCGGACCGGGAGCTCCTCGCGGA
Organism: Actinomycetota bacterium; assembly: GCA_016870695.1. Classification (GTDB taxonomy): domain Bacteria; phylum Actinomycetota; class Actinomycetes; order Actinomycetales; family Microbacteriaceae; genus Microbacterium. The sequence continues at coordinate 1,317 of VGAV01000177.1, forward strand.
CGCGTGCGTGATGCGCCCGCGCCGCCTCGACTCCGTCGGGGCCCAGGGCCGCGGCATCCGGTTCCCCCGCCACCATCAGCGGAACCTGCAGGGCCCGCGCGTCCGGGTGCGCGGACGGGGTGGACAGCTCCTCGAAGCCGTCGCTGACGACGATGAGCTCGCTCGTCGCGGTCCCGCCGTCGAGGGTGCGGAAGGCCGCCTTGCGTCCGCCGCGGGAGATCTTCTGGCTGGATGCCTTGGCGACGGGCACCCAGGACCCGTCCGCGTCCGCGCGGGCGACGATCTTGAACACCAGTCCCGCGGTCGGCGTACCGGAGCCGGTGACGACCGACGTGCCCGCACCGTAGCTGTCCACCGGGGAGGCGGCCAGTGCGGCGATCGCGTACTCGTCGAGGTCGCTCGTGACCGTGATGCGCGTCCCCGTCGCTCCGAGGTCGTCCAACAGGGCGCGGACCTCCGCGGCGACCGTGGGCAGGTCGCCCGAGTCGATACGGACGCCGCCGAGACCCGTGCCGGCGACGCGGACGGCCGTGCGGACGCCCTCCTCGATGTCGTACGTGTCCACCAGGAGGGTCGTGCCCGTGCCGAGCGCCTCGATCTGCGAGCGGAACGCGTCCTCCTCGCTGTCGTGGAGGAGCGTCCAGGCGTGCGCGGCGGTGCCCATCGTGGGGACGCCCCAGCGGCGACCCGCCTCCAGGTTGCTCGTGGCCGAGAAGCCGGCGATGTAGGCGGCGCGCGCGGCGGCGACGGCGGACTCCTCCCCGGCGCGCCGCGAGCCCATCTCGGCCAGCGGGCGGTCTCCGGCGGCGACGCTCATGCGCGCCGCGGCCGTGGCGACGGCCGAGTCGTAGTTGAGGATGCTCAGGGCGAGCGTCTCCAGCACGACGGCCTCGGCGAAGGTGCCCTCGATCGTCAGCAGAGGTGATCCCGGGAAGTAGGCCTCGCCCTCGCGATAGCCGGTGATGGACCCCGTGAAGCGATAGTCCGCGAGGAACGTCAGGGTGGCGGCATCCACGATCCGGTTGTCGCGCAGGAACCGGAGCTCCTCGTCGCCGAAGCGGAAGTCGCGGATCGCGTCGAGAAGGCGGCCGGTGCCCGCGACGACGCCGAACCGGCGCCCTCCGGACAGGCGGCGGCCGAACACCTCGAACACGCAGCGGCGGTCGGCGGTGCCGTCGCGCAGGGCGGCGTCGAGCATCGTGAGCTCGTAGCGGTCGGTGTGCAGGGCCGTGCTCCGGGTCATGGCGCCAGCCTATTCCGGGCACCTCCGCGGGCCGAGACGGGTGTCGGGTGGTTGACACTGGTGCCGGTGACGGCTGCCGGGTGCCGGGCGGGCCGTGCCCCGCCGGGTAGGCTGGCTCCCTATGGACGATGCGCCGATCGGGATCTTCGACTCGGGGGTCGGCGGTCTCACCGTCGCCCGCGCCGTCTCCCAACAGCTCCCGCGCGAGTCGATCCTCTACATCGGCGACACCGCCCGCTCGCCCTACGGGCCGAAGCCGATCGCCGACGTCCGCAAGTACGCGCTCGAGGTGCTGGACACCCTCGTCGAGCAGGGCGTCAAGATGCTCGTCATCGCCTGCAACACCGCCTCGGCCGCCATGCTCCGCGACGCCCGCGAGCGGTACGACGTGCCCGTCGTCGAGGTCATCGGCCCGGCCGTGCGCACCGCCATGTCGACCACCCGCAACGGCCGCATCGGCGTCATCGGCACCGTGGGGACGATCGGATCCCGCGCCTACCAGGACATGCTCGAGGTGAACGAGCGCCTGACCGTGTTCGCCGAAGCCTGCCCGCGGTTCGTCGAGTTCGTCGAGGCGGGCGTCACCGACTCGCCCGAGGTGCTCGCCGTCGCGGAGCAGTACCTCGCGCCGCTCCGGCACGCCGGCGTCGACACCCTCGTGCTCGGATGCACCCACTACCCGTTCCTCGAGGGCGCGATCAGCTACGTGATGGGCCCCGACGTCAGCCTCGTCTCGAGCGACAGCGAGACCGCGAAGGACGTCTACCGTCAGCTGGTCTCCCGCGACCTCCTGGCGGGACCGGATGCCATCGCCTCCCACCGCTACGAGGCCACCGGCGCCTCCGCCGACGAGTTCCTGCGCCTCGCGCACCGCCTGATGGGCCGTGAGGTCCGCGAAGTCCAGCTGGTGCAGACCGGCGCCATCGACCTGCCGCGCTGACCGCGGCATCCATTCATCCGAGGAGAAGCATGGACACCCGCAAGGACGGCCGCGCCGTCGACGACCTGCGTCCCGTCACGATCGAGCGCGGCTGGTCCGCACACGCCGAGGGCTCGGCGCTCATCACATTCGGCGGCACCAAGGTGCTGTGCACCGCGTCGTTCACGAACGGTGTGCCGCGCTGGCTCACCGGCAAGGGCAAGGGCTGGGTCACCGCCGAATACGCGATGCTGCCGCGCGCGACGAACAGCCGCAACGACCGCGAGAGCATCAAGGGCAAGGTCGGCGGCCGGACGCACGAGATCTCGCGCCTGATCGGCCGCGCCCTCCGTGCCGTCGTCGACACCAAGGCGCTCGGCGAGAACACGATCGTCATCGACTGCGACGTCCTGCAGGCCGACGGCGGCACGCGGACCGCGGCGATCACCGGCGCATACGTGGCCCTGGCGGATGCCATCGCCTGGGGCCGCGAGAAGAAGTTCATCGCCCAGCGGTCCGAGGTGCTCGTGGACTCGGTGTCCGCCGTCTCGGTCGGCATCGTCGACGGCACGCCGCTGCTGGACCTCGCCTACGTCGAGGACGTCCGCGCCGAGACCGACATGAACGTCGTCGTCACGGGACGCGGGCTGTTCGTCGAGGTGCAGGGCACCGCGGAGGGCGCGCCGTTCGACAAGCGCGAGCTCGACCAGCTCCTGGAGCTGGGTGTGAACGGCTGCGCACAGCTGCGCGACCTGCAGACCGCGGCGCTCGAGGGCTGACATGGCCCGCATCGTCCTGGCCACGCACAATTCGCACAAGGTCGAGGAGTTCCAGGCGATCGTCGCCGAGGTGCGGCCCGACCTGGAGGTCGTCGGCTACGACGGTCCCGAGCCCGTCGAGGACGGCGTGACGTTCGCGGCGAACGCGCTGATCAAGGCGCGCGCGGCGGCGGCGCACACGGGACTGCCGGCCCTCGCGGACGACTCCGGCGTGGCCGTCGACGTGCTCGGCGGGTCGCCCGGCGTGTTCTCGGCCTACTGGGCGGGACATCGGAAGGATGCCACGGCCAATCTCGAGCTGCTCCTGGACCAGCTGTCCGACGTGGCCGATCCGCACCGCACCGCGCAGTTCGTCTCTGTGATCGCGCTCGTACGGCCGGACGGGAGCGAGGACACCGTCGAGGGCCGCTGGCCCGGGCGCCTCGCCACCGCCCCCGCCGGTCCGGGCGGCTTCGGCTACGACCCGATCTTCGTCCCCGACGGCCAGCCGCAGGACGCGGAGCGGACCGTCGGCGAATGGTCCGCCGCCGAGAAGAACGCCGCCTCGCATCGCGCGCGGGCCTTCCGCGCGCTGGTTCCGCTGCTCGCGCAGCTCTGACGCGGCGGGCTCGGGCCGATCGGCCGGTGGGTCGCGTCGTCGAATTTGTCGGGCGGCTGGGCGCGTGCGTCGTCGTGTGGCGCCTGAGCCGCCCACGGCCCCGCTCGCCCTGCATTCTCGCGTCGGGTCGGCGGGCCGCCCGCGGCTCGGCGCTGGCGGTCGCACAGTCCGTAGGCGGCTGGGGTGGGTGCGCGCTCGTGTGGCGCCTGAGCCGCCCACGGCCCCGCCCGCCCTGCATCCTCGCGTCGGGCCGGCGGGCCGCCCGCCGTCCGGCGCTCGCGGTCGCACAGTCCGCAGGCGGCTGGGGTGGGTGTGCGCTCGTGTGGCGCCTGAGCCGCGGGCGGCCCCGCCCGCCCTGCATCCTCGCGTCGGGCCGGCGCCGGCTGACTCCTCACCATTCAGGTGAGCCCCCTGGTGGTTCAGCGGGTGAAAACCGCATGCCGCCCCCGCGTCTTTCCGCGGTCTGAGCCCTCAGCGGTCATAGGTGCCGCGAGAGCGTCGAGGCATGCGCTCGCCCGCCCTCGCTCCGATCGTCCTCTTCGCCGTCCTCCTCATCACGGCCACCGCCGCACCGCCCGCCCAGGCCGTGGGAGGCCCGCCCGGCGACGTCGACGGCGACACGGTCTCCGACACCGTCGAGCAGGTCGTCTGCGGCTCGGACACGTGCGCGACCGGCGCGGAGGACGTCGACGGCGACGGCATCCCGGACGTGGTCGAGGTGGTCTCGTGCGGGTCGACCACGTGCGCGGATCCCTGGGCGGACGTCGACGGCGACGGCATCCCGGACTACGTCGAACGCCTCGTCTGCGGGAGCGACACCTGCAGCGACGGC
>VGAV01000178.1 GCA_016870695.1 Actinomycetota bacterium
CAGCGCCAGGCGGTCGGGCGCGGCGTCGAGGACGGTCGCCGCGATCTGCCGGTGCACGGTGGAGGTGCCGTTGCCGAACTCCGCGGTGCCCACGCGCAGCAGGAAGGTCCCGTCGGGGCGGAGCGTCGCCGTCGTGTGCGCGATGTGCCCGCGCGGGGCCATCGTCGCGATCATCGCCGCGGCCATGCCCTCGCCGACCCGCCATCCCGCGGGGGCGTCGACGCCGTTGCCGCGCCGCAGCGCGTCCTGCGCCAGGTCGAGGCACTGGTCGAGCCCGTAACTGCCCCAGACGAGGTCCTCCTCGTGGGTCTCCTCGCCGACGTCGGGGTGCAGGGAGTCGCCCTCGCGCACCGCGTTGAGGCGGCGGAGGTCGAAGGGGTCGATGCCCAGCTCGACGGCGAGGGCGTCCATCGCCGACTCGACGGCGAAGACGACCTGCCCGAGGCCGTACCCGCGGAACGCGCCCGACGGCGGGTTGTTCGTGTACACGGCCTCCGCGTCGATCCACTTTGTCGGGACGCGGTACAGCGTCGTCGACTCCGCGCACGAGTGGAACAGCACGCCGATGGCGTGGTTGCCGTAGGCGCCGGTGTCGCTGAGCACGTCGAGCTTCATGGCGGTGAGGGTGCCGTCGGCGTCCGCTCCCAGGGTCGTCCGGACGCGGAACGGATGCCGCAGCGACGCGCGAACGAACTGGTCGGTGCGCGAGTACTCGTACGCGACCGGGCGGCCGAGGGTGAGCACCGCCAGGGCCGTAAGGTCCTCGGTGAAGAGCTCCTGCTTGCCGCCGAAGCCGCCGCCGACGCGGGGGGCGTAGACGCGGACGCGGTCGGGCGCGAGGTCGAAGATGTGCGCGAGCTCGTCGCGGACGAGGAACGGCACCTGCGTGGAGGATCGGACGACGAGCCGCCCGTCGTCGTCGAGCCAGCCGACCGCGCCGTGCGTCTCCAGGGCGGCGTGCGTGACGCGCGACGAGCGCCACTCGCCGGTCACCGTCGTGTGGCTGGCCGCGAGGGCCGCGTCGATGTCACCGCCGTGACCGAGGTGGAATCCCGCGACGACGTTCCGGCCGGCATCCATCACCCGCTCCTCGGGCGTGCGGTCGGGGTGCAGGAGGGGAGCGCCGGGCGTGCGGGCCTGTTCCGAATCGAACACCGCGGGCAGGATCTCGTACGCGACCGTGACGGCACGGCATCCCGCGTCCGCCGCCTCCGCCGTGTCAGCGACGACCGCTGCGACGCGCTGCCCCACGTGCCGCACGACGTCGTCGAGCATGCGCGTGTCGTCAGGGTCGTCGGTGCGGTGCTCGTGGCGTCCGGTGGAGTAGCGGACGTCGGGGACGTCATCGTGCGTGAACACCGCGACGACGCCCGGGACGGCGAGGGCGGCGGCCGTGTCGATCGACACGATGCGCGCGTGCGGGTGCGGCGACGTGACGACGCGGAGCACCAGCGGGGGGCCGCCGGGCACGGGCTCGTCGAAGGTGTACGGCTCGCGTCCCTGCACGATCCGGCGGGCGGCCTCGGGCACGACGGAGCTGCCGACCCTCCCCTCCCCGTGGTCACCCGGGCGGCCAGGGATGCCATGGCCGTGACGTGCCGCAGATGTACGGTTTTCGCTGGTCTCGGCGTGCATTTGCGCCAAGTCATCGCCAAAGGCCCCGAGGATGCCATGGCCGTGACGTGGCGCAGAGGTACGCTCCACGCCGGGTTCGGCGTGCATTCGCGCCACATCATCGCCGGGGGTGCTGCAGCACGACGCGGCGGGAGCGGGCGCGGCGGAGCCTCCGGACGCGGCGCCGCCGGTCTCACGCACCGGCCCGAGCACCGACGCGCGGATCGCCTCGCGGATCGGCCGGTACCCGGTGCAGCGGCAGAGGTTGCCCTTCATCCGGCGATCGAGGTCCGGCAGGTCGTCGGCGGAGAGCGTGGATGCCGTGACGCTCATGCCCGGCGTGCAGAATCCGCACTGGAAGCCGAAGCCCGTCGCGAGAGCCTCCTGCACCGGGTGGAGCTCGTCGCCGGGAGCGAGGCCCGCCGCCGTGGTGATCGACCGCCCGTCCAGCCGCATGGCCGGCACGATGCACGAGTGCGTCGGCTCGCCGTCGAGGAGGATCGAGCACGCGCCGCAGTCGCCGGCGTCGCAGCCCTTCTTCACCTCCACGTGGCCGGTCTCGCGCAGGAGCGTCCGCGCGCACTGACCCGGACGGGGATCCGTCTCGACGACGGCCCCGTTGACCTCGAACCTCACGCGGCGGCCTCCTTCGCGAACTGCGTGCGCAGCCGCTCGGCCAGAACGACGCTCACCCCACGGCGCCAGTCGGCGCTGCCCAGCGGGTCGGTGTAGAAATCGGTGGCCGAGGCCACGGCATCCCTGAGCTCTCCCGGTCCCGGCACACGCGCGAACCGCAGCACGCGCGGCCGACGCACGGAGGCGGTCACGACGAACACGGCGGCACCGTCCGGGTCGACGCGGGCGGTGACGACGGCGCCGGAACGGCCGAGCTCGGCGAGCGCGATCTTGCGCAGGCCGACCCGCGACCGCAGCGCGTGCGCGGGGACGTCGAGAGCGCGCAGCACCTCCCCGTGTGCGAGCGAGGTCGCCTGGTTGTCGACGACCAGGTCGGCGACGGCGACCCGGCGCTCGCCCCCGTCGGGCGTCCACACCACCGCCGTGGCATCCAGGGTCGAGAGCAGGGAGATCATCGCGCCGGCCGCGAAGGCCTGGCAGACGTTGCCGCCCACGGTCGCGGTGTTCCAGATCTTGAAGGAGGCGAGCAGCGCATCGGCGGCGGGCCGGGCGAGGGCGAGCGACGTCCAGTCCGCCGGGGCCTCGCGCTCCACCCACGCGAGCAGACGCGCGATCGTGCAGGTCGCGCCGATGCGGAGGCCGTCGGCGGTGATCTCGATGTCAGCCCAGGCGAGCGTGGTCAGGTCGACGAAGCCGGTGGTCTCGGGCTGCGGTTCGCTCATGAGCCAGGTGCCGCCGGCGATGACGACCTCTCCCGGGCGCAGGGCGAGGTCGGCGCGGGTGCGGGCGGCGCGGTACGACGTGACGGTGGTGATGTCCATGTCAGTCCGCCGCCGTCTCGTGGGCACGGCGCGCGACGCCGACGGGAGACCGCCGCATCGGCGTCAGCGGGTCGTCGACGAGCGCGACGGTCTCGACGACGTCGGGACCGAACGGGGTGCCGGCCGTGATCATGTCCACCTCCGGGAAGCTGCAGCAGTGCCGAGCGTAGGCAGGCCGCGTTTCGGCGATGTTGCCGCCACGAACATTTCCTGCATCGTCGGCGACGCGCGGGCGCCGTTTCCCGGCGCGGGCTCGCGAACTCCGGAGTCCTGACGCGGAGCGCCGCGCCGGGCTCCGGAGATCCGCGTCTTCTCCGGCCGAGGCGGGACCCGCCCGGGTCCCCGCCGCCGATTTCTCCGGAGTTCGGCGCGGTGGCGGCGGCAGCGTCACCGCGGTGGCGCCACCGACCCCCGCTCGATGAGCTTCTGATCCAGCACGCGCACCACGGGCGGACCCGCGTCGCCCCGCACACGACGCAGCAGCAGGCGCGCGGCCTCCGCGCCAGGGTCGCGCCCTTTCGGCCTCCTGCACGACCCCGCAGCCCGGGCCCCGCTCCCGCAAAACCCCCGCCGCACGCGTGGAACACCGCCGAAACACGCGATTGTTACCGTCATCAACATGTCGCTCCTGGTCCTCAACGCCCGTCTGATCACCGTCCCCGCGGGGACGGACGACCCCGGCTACATCGAGCGCGGGTACATGCTCGTGCGGGACGGCCGCATCGCCGCGATCGGCGCCGGCGACCCCGACCCGGGCGTCACGGCCGATGAGATCCTCGACGTCGACGGCAAGTTCGTCGCTCCCGGATTCGTCTCCTCGCACAGCCACCTCTTCACCAGCGGCTCGCGCGGTCTGGGCGTCGACCAGACGCTCTACGGGTGGTGCACGTCGATGTTCAGCGTCCTGACCAACGGCTCGCCCGACCACATCTACTGGGCGACGCTGCACGGCTCGTTCGACTTCCTCGCCAACGGCGTCACGACCGCCTACAACTTCACCGATCCCCTCCTGCCGTGGGAGCCGATGGTCGAGGGCAAGCGCGCCGACGGCGGCGGCGTCCTGCGCGACCACGCCTGGCATACGCGCCAGAGCGACGGATGCCTCGACGCGGGCCTTCGCTTCGTCGACTCGATCGCCCTGGACGCCACCGTCGGCACGGACGAGGAGATCTTCGCCCGCTTCGAGGCCTCGCTCGACCACGTGCTCGCCATGGACCCCGACATCGCGCTGGGCGCCTCGATCATGGGCCAGGTGCAGTGGTCGACCCGACCGGATGCCGCCGAGATCGAGGTCGCGGTCATGGACCGGTTCGGCGTCACCAACCAGGCGCACTTCCTCGAGACGTACGAGGCCATCGAGCACCAGCAGTCGAAGTTCCAGCTGTACAAGCGCGCAGGCGCGCTGCGCCCGGGCATGATGTTCGGCCACTTCATCCAGACGACGCCGGAGATCATCCAGGATGCCGCCGCCGCCGGCGCCAGCATGTCCTGGCAGCCCGCGTCGAACGGGCGTCTCGCGTCGGGCGTCGCGCACGTCCCGGAGATGCTGGAGGCCGGGATGAAGGTCGGCATGGGCCTCGACGATCAGGCGTGCACCGATGTCGCCGACCCGTGGCAGAACATGCGGACCGGCATGTTCATGCAGCGGGCCCGCACCCACGACCCGCTCTCGATGATGCCGGAGCGCGTGCTGCGCCTCCACACGCTCGGCGGGGCCGAGATCATGGGCGTCGACGACCGCGTCGGCAGCCTCGAGGTGGGCAAGTTCGCCGACTTCGTGGTCGTGGACCCCCGCAAGCCCGACGTCGGGCCGCTGTGGAATCCCGTCCGCAGCTACGTGCTGGCGTGCGGCCTGCGCAACCTGCAGCAGGTCTACGTGGGCGGGAAGCTCGTCAACGAGAACGGCGTCTCGACCAACCCGCTCGCCGAAGAGGCGTCGCGCGTCCTGCACGAGGAACTGCCGGCACTGGTCGACCAGTACGGCATCATCCTCTGACCCGCGGTCCCGCGGCGGTCGGGTCCGACCCGTCGGAGGTGCGGCCGGAATCGGATGCGGGCCGCTGATTCGGACGCCGCAGCCGATCCGGTCCGACTCCACGGCCCCGCTCCGATTCCGCGGCAGGGTGCCCGGCCGCGCCCGAATCGGATGCGGGCCGCAGATTCGGACGCCTCAGCCGATCCGGTCCGATTCCACGGCCCCGCTCCGATTCCGCGGCCGGGCCACGCCCCCCGGGACCCCCGGCTCACCCCGGCGCGGCCGGCGCGAGCCGGTACAGCAGCCGCGGCCGACCGCGCGCGCCGTAGCGGTGCGCCAGGTCGATGACGCCCGCGGCGACGAGGTGCTCGAGGTAGCGCTGCGCCGTCGCGCGGGACACACCGCTGGCCGCGGCGACGTCTTCGGCGGAGACGAAGGCCACGGGGTCCAGGGCCGCCTGCACGCGGTCGAGGGTCGCGGTCGCGAGTCCCTTCGGCAGCGCCGGGGCCGCCCGCGGCGCGGGCACCCGCACGGTCCCGGTGTCGAGCAGCCGGTCGATGTCGCCCTGGCTCAGACGCCGCTCGCGGGCGGCATCCGTCCGTT
>VGAV01000179.1 GCA_016870695.1 Actinomycetota bacterium
GCGGGGGTCGAGCGGTCCGATGCCGGAGCCGCACGGCTCGCCGCGACCCTGCACGGGGTGAAGGTCGAGAACTCGGGTGCTCAGATTGATGCCGTGGGGTACTCGCTCGGCACGACGATGACGGCGCAAGCAGTCGGACGCACTCCTGGGTTGGTCTCGCATGTGTGGCTCATCGGGTCTGCGGGAGTGACCACGGAAGCACGTGATTCCCTCGCCGCTCAAGTGAGCTCAGGGCAGGTCTCCCTTTCTGTCACCGAGGCTGACGCGGATACGACTGCGCGTTGGGGCAGAGACGAGCTGATCGGTAGCCGGCACACTCACGACCCCCGAGCCATCGCAGGCGCTGACGTCTTCGGATCGGACGGCGGTTGGGTCGTCGGCTACGGATCCGACGAGGGGGAATGGGGCGGACCGACCGAGGGGCACAACGCTCATGAGACCACCGTGGACAGGTTCGCGGGGTGGTATGTCGATGCGAACGGCGGCCTCTACCCGACGTGGGCGAAGGAACCGCAAAGAGGCTATCTGGACCCGTCGGCCGAGTCCTTCAAGCATCTCGTGATGGGACTTCGGGAAGACCTGACTGGGAAAGAAAAATGTCGATAACACGCGGTATGCACGCGAGAGCGCGATCGGTCATCGCGAGTGCCGTGGTCGCCTCGATGCTATTCACCGGATGTGGAGGTTCGCAGATGTCACCCATGAGAACGCCCGCCACCGACGCGCAATTCGCGGAGGCGAAACGGGCGAATCTGACGTTCAAACGCACAGTGGCCGAAGTGCAGGAGCAGATATTCGTCGGAGACTGGAGCGTCGCGGAGTACGGTGACGTGCCGAAGTCGTGTCGAGAGGGCGGAGGGTACGAGTTCTTCCTGCGCCGGAGGCTCCCGGACGGCTTCTCTTTTCACGAGCAGGGGCCGCGGAAGATGGTCGAACTGCACTCCTGGATGGCGCTGCACGGCTGGAAGATGGAACCGATACCCCGCTACAGCGAAGGCATCGACAACGTCGTGGTCATGGGTTCGAAGAGGGACGGCAATGTCGCTCGACTCGACGTGGACCTCCTGCCCGGCGTGGCCGCCGACGGCACCATCGATGTTCTCCAGCTCCGAGCTACATCCACCTGTGAGCCCGGCGTTGCGATAGAAGTCCTCGAACGCCTCCGCGGGCCTTACACAGGCAGGCCCGAAGACCCCGGCCTCCCCTCACTGGAAAGCCCCCGCGACACGCCCCTCTTCGAGCCGTTCGACCAGAAGACCCCGCACCCGAAACCCGCGGAATCGGACCAGTGACGCAGATTCGGATCACACGGCGGGACCGGTCCAACCCCACTTCCGTCATGCGATTCCGGCACCCACTGGAACAACCTGCGCACGTGCGACGCAGCACGATGCCCCACCGAAAGCCGCGCGGGGAGCCCGCATTCGCCGGGCTCCTTCTCACGGCCGTGCTGCTGATCGGATGTCAAAGTTCGACCGTGTCGCCTGTGAAGCCGCCAGCGGACGATGCGACCTTCGCCGAAGCCAAGGCCGTCAACGCCGAGTTCAAACGCACCGTCGCCGAAGTGCAGGAGCAGATCTACGACGGTGATTGGCGTGTCTGGGATTACGGCGATGTGCCGCAGTCGTGTGGGGAGACCGGCTACAAGTTCTCTCTCATCAGGAAGCTCCCCCTCGAATTCTCCTTCCACGAACGCGGACCGGAGAGGATGAAGGAGCTGCACGCCTGGATGCGGGAGAACGGGTGGAACGTCGAACCCATCAAGACCTATAGTCCCGGCATCGACAACCTCGTCATCGTCAGCTCCAAACAGCAAGGGCGGGTCGCCCGACTCGACATCGACCTCGTCCCCGGGAGAGCCGCGGACGGGACCATCGACGTGATGGAGGTCCGCGCCACATCGACCTGCGCACCCGGCGATGCCTATCCCATCCTCGAACGACTCCGGGGGCCTTTTCAGGCGATCCCAGTGGATCCCGATCTCCCCACGCTCGAACGCCCCCGCGACACCCCCCTCTTCGAGCCGTTCGACCAGAAGACCCGGCACCCGAAACCCGCAGATTCGGAGGGATGACGCGGAATCGGAGCAGATCACGTAAGCGGTCCGAATCCGGCACCGTCCTCCGATTCCGGCACCGTCCTCCGATTCCGGCACCGTCCTCCGATTCCGGCGCGTCGCCCAACACAGGAAGCACGAAAGCTGTGAGAGGTTCGCGGCATCCCTCCAGGTCAAGGTCCGACGGCGGATGCAGGGGTCACGGAAAGATGGATGCCATGCCCACCTCCCCCTACGCATCGCGTCCGTGGCTGAGCTCCTACGCCGAGGGCGTCCCGCACGAGATCGACGAACCGTCGCAGACCCTCCCCGAGATGCTGGCCGCGAGCGTCCAGGCCCACGGCAAGCGCCCCGCCCTCGAGTTCTTCGGGGCGACGCTCACCTACCGGGAGCTCGGCGATCAGGTCGACCGCGCCGCCGAAGGCCTGCGGCGGCTGGGCGTTCGCGCGGGTGACCGCGTCGCACTCGTCCTACCGAACTCCCCGCAGCACGTGGTCGCGTTCTACGCCGCGCTGCGGCTCGGCGCCATCGTCATCGAGCACAACCCGATCTACACGCCGCGCGAGCTGCGGCACCAGTTCGAGGACCACGGCGCGCGCTTCGCCGTCGTCTGGGACAAGATCGCCGACACGGTGGCCGGATTCCCACCCGACCTTGCGCTGGAACACATCGTCAGCGTCGACATCACGGCCGCGTTCCCGCTCGGTAAGCGCCTCGCGCTCAAGCTCCCGATCCCGAAGGCGCGAACGGCGCGCGCGCAGCTGACCGCGACGCCCCGGTCCAAGCGCGTCCGACGGTGGGAGACGCTGCTCACCCACGGGCATCTCTCGCGCAAGGTCGAAGGGCCGTCGCTCGTCGACATCGCCCTGCTGCAGTACACCAGCGGGACGACCGGGTCGCCGAAGGGCGCCATCCTCACCCACCGCAACCTGCGTGCCAACGCGATGCAAGGCCGCGCGTGGGTGCCCGGGCTGCGGGACGGCGAGGAGACCTTCTACGGCGTCCTCCCCCTGTTCCACGCCTACGGCCTCACCCTCAACCTCACCTTCGCGATGAGCATCGGCGCCAAGCTCGTGCTCTTTCCGAAATGGGACCTCGAGCTGGTGGCATCCGCCGTCAAGAAGAGCCCGCCGACCTTCTTGCCGGCCGTCCCGCCCATCTACGACCAGCTCGCGCGCGCCGCCTCGCGCGGATCGATCGACCTGTCGACCATCCGATTCGCCATCTCGGGCGCGATGAGCCTTCCCGTGCCGACCGTCACCCGCTGGGAGGACGCGACCGGCGGTCTGCTCGTCGAGGGCTACGGCATGACCGAGTCGTCCCCCGTCGCGCTCGGCAACCCGATCGGCCCGTCGCGCCGGCCCGGCACGGTGGGCGTGCCGTTCCCCAGCACGGAGATCCGCGTCGTCGACCCGGAGGACCCCGAACGCGACCTCGAGGCCGGCGAGACGGGCGAGCTGCTGCTGCGCGGGCCGCAGGTCTTCCAGGGGTATTGGAACCGTCCCGCCGACTCCGCTGCGGCCCTCATCGACGGAGGCTGGCTCCGCACCGGTGACATCGCCTCCGTCTCGCCCGACGGCTTCGTGTCGATCGTCGACCGCCTGAAGGAGATCATCATCACCGGCGGCTTCAACGTGTCGCCGAGCGAGGTGGAGGACGTGCTCTCGTCCCACCCCGACGTCGCCGGCGCGGCGGTCGTCGCGCTCCCCCGCCCGCGCGGTGGCGAGGAGGTCGCGGCCGCCATCGTCGTCCGGGAGGGGACGGACGTGGATGCCGAGGCGATCAAGGAGTTCTGCCGATCGCGCCTCGCCCCGTACAAGGTCCCGCGCCGCGTGTTCGTCGTCGACGACCTGCCCCGGTCGCTCATCGGCAAGGTCCTCCGCCGCGAGGTGCGCGAACGCCTGATGAGGCTCTGAACGCGCGGGGGCGCTCACGCGCAACGACCGTGCGCGCCCCGAACAGCCCCGAGCCGCGGCGCTCGCGCAACAATCGCGCGCGCGCCCGGCTCGGGTCACCCGTAGAAGAGCTTCTCGAACACCCGGCGGGAGCGCCGCGTCGCGCCGAGGTAGTCCTCTTCGACGCGCGTCGCCGATCGCGGCGGGTATTCCAGGATGCGGCCGATGCCGTCGAGCTTGGCCCGGTCCGCCGGCAGGACGTCGCTGGTCTGTCCCGACAGCAGCGTGTTCGCCGACCGCAGGCGGCTCGCGAGGTGCCAGGCCGCGGCCAGCCGCTCCCCCGCCTCGGTCGGAATGATGCCCGCGTCGACCGCCGCGGACAGAGCCCCCAGCGTCGAGGTCGTCCGCATGCCGGGAACCGCGCGGGCGTGCTGCAGCTGCAGGATCTGCACGAGCCACTCGACGTCGCTGATCGACCCCGGGCCGAGCTTCAGGTGGCGCGCCGGGTCAGCGCCCTGCGGCAGCCGTTCGTTCTCGACGCGCGCCTTGATCCGCTTGATCTCGCGCAGTCCGTTGGCATCCGCCGTCACCGGGTACCGCACCTCGTCGGCGAGGGCCAGGAACGCGTCGATGAGCTTGACGCTCCCGGCCACCCCGCGGGCTCGCAGGAGCGCCTGCGCCTCCCACGACAGCGACCAGCGCCGGTAGTACTCGGCGTACGCCTCGAGGGAGCGGGCGAGCGGGCCGCTGCGCCCCTCCGGCCGCAGCTCCGCGTCGAGCTCGAGCGGGAGCCGGTGATCCTCGGAGTGCTCGCGCAACCCCGCGACGATCTTCAACGCGAGCTGGCTCGCCCGCTGCGGATCCACGCCGTTCGCCCGGTAGACGTACATCACATCGGCATCCGATCCGAATCCGATCTCGCGCCCGCCGAAGCGGCCCATCGCGATGACCGAGAAGTCGAGGTCGTCGTCCTCCGGGGGGACGACCACGCGGCGGACCGCGCGCAGCGTGGCCTGGATCGTGACCTCGGTGATCGTCGTCAAGGCATCCGCGAGCTCCTCGAGCGACACCACCTCCAGCACCGCCGCCATCGCGACCCGGAGCATCTCGCGTCGGCGCAGCGCCCGCACCGAGCGCATCGCGTCCTCAATGTCCGCCCACCGTGTCTGGATCGCCCGCGCCTCCTCCTGCAGGGCGACACCCGTGCGGGGTCGGAGGAGCGCGTCGTCGTCGAGCCAGGCCACGGACTCGGGGATCCACTCCATCAGCTCGCCGATGTACCGCGAGCCGGAGAGCACGCGCGTCAGGCTCTCCGCGGCGCCGGCGGAGTCGCGAAGCATCCGCAGGAACCAGGGCGTATTGCCGAGACGCTCGCTGATCCGGCGGAACACGAGCAGCCCGTAGTCGGGGTCGACCCCGTCGGCGAACCACCGGATCATGATCGGCATCAGGTGGCGCTGGATGGTGGCCTTGCGGCTGAGTCCGGTCGTCAGCGCGGCGATGTGCCGCAACGCCCCCGCAGGGTCGCGGAAGCCGATGGCCGCGAGGCGGTCGCGCGCCTGCGCGGTCGACAGCGTCCGCTCTCCCTCGGGCAAGGCGGCCACCGCCGACAGCAACGGCCGGTAGAACAGCCGCACGTGGATGTCGCGCACCTCGCGCTTGATGGCCTCCCACGCCGCCTGGACCCCGGCC
>VGAV01000180.1 GCA_016870695.1 Actinomycetota bacterium
ACGTCAAGCCGCTCGTCCAGTTCGTCGTCTTCTTCGTCGCGCTGGGCATCTTCCTGAACCTCAACGCCTCCATCGCGTTCTACCCGATCTACATGCTCGCGGGCATCACGATCGTCACCTTCTTCAACGAGGCCTTCTCCAACGGCACGCGCTCCCTCATCGACAACGCCTCCCTGATCAAGAAGATCTACCTGCCGCGGGAGATGTTCCCGGTGGCGAGCGTCCTCGTCGCCGCCGTCAACACGCTTCCCCAGATCGTCGTGATCGTCGTCATCGCGCTGTTCCTCGGGTGGGCGCCGTCGGCGCTGCAGCTGCTCGCCATCGTCCTCGCCCTGGTCATCGTGACGATCCTCTCCGTCGGGCTCGGGATGCTGTTCGGCTCGGTGAACGCCACGTTCCGCGACGCGCAGAGCTTCGTCGAGATCATCGTCATGTGCGCCGTCTGGGCGTCGCCGGTGATGTACCGCTGGCAGATGGTCGCGGACAACGTCCCCGAGTGGGTCTTCGACCTCTACCGCCTGAACCCGCTCACCCCCGCCGTCGAGCTCTTCCACTGGGGCATCTGGGCCCCTCTCGGCGGCTCGAACTCGGAACCCATGCCGGGCCTGCTGACGTATGCGCTCATCGCGCTCGGCACCTCCGTGCTCGTCCTCGGCATCGGGCAGCTCGTGTTCCGTCGACTGGAGGGTCGCTTTGCCCAAGATCTCTGACCAGCGGGAGGCGAGCGTCCTCGTCGAGGGCGTCCGGAAGAACTTCAAGCTCCGTCACACGCACTCGTTCAAGGAGACCTTCGTCGCCGCGGTGCGACGCAAGCCCCTGTCGACCGACTTCCGCGCGCTCGACGACGTCTCCTTCCGCATCGACGAGGGCGAGGCCGTCGCCCTGCTCGGCTATAACGGCTCCGGCAAGTCGACGATGCTCAAGCTCATCTCCGGCGTCCTCAAGCCCGACGAGGGCAGCGTCATGACCCGGGGCCGGGTCGCGGGCCTCATCGAGGTCGGCGCCGGGTTCCACCCCGACCTCTCCGGCCGCGAGAACATCTTCCTCAACGCCGCCATCCTCGGCATGAGCCGCAAGGAGATCGAGGACCGCTTCGACGAGATCGTCGCCTTCAGCGAGATCGAGCAGTTCATCGACACCGAGGTGAAGCACTACTCCTCCGGGATGTTCCTGCGCCTCGCGTTCTCCGTCGCCATCCACACCGAGGTCGACATCCTGCTGATCGACGAGATCCTCTCGGTCGGCGACGAACCGTTCCAGCAGAAGTGCCTCGCACGCATCCGCGAGCTGCACGCGCAGGGCAAGACGCTCGTCGTGGTCAGTCACGACCTCGACATGGTCTCCGACCTCTGTGACCGCGGCATCCTGCTGCGGGACGGCAAGATCGCCTTCGACGGCAACAGCAAGGAAGCCGTCGCCCTGATGCGCGCCTGACGGCGTCACCTCGAGGCGCGGAACTCCCCGCGCGCCACTACAGTTCCGCGTGCAGCGCCCACACCCGGTCGGCGCACGCCTCCCACTGGAATCCCTTCGCCCGGTCGCCGGCGAGCACCCGCAGCCGCTCCGCCCCCGCGCCCAATGCGTCGGACAGCACGGCACCGAGCTGGTCGGCCGAGGCGAGCGCCGCGGCATCCGCCAGCACCTCCCGGTGCACGGGGGTGTCCACCGCCACGATCGGCACGCCGACGGCGAGCGCGTCGACCGCACGCCAGGGCCAGTCGGTGCGCGCGCAGGCGGCGACGAAAGCGTCCGCGTGCGACAGCACGGCGGCGCGGTCCCACCGGTCGAGGGAGCCGCGCGCGTGGACGCGGGACTCCGGGATGCCGGCGGCGGACGCCAGCTCCGCCACCGCGGGCTCCTCCCCCTCGGGAACGTCGAGCACGACGACAGGGCCGTCGTAGGACGCGGCAGCCACCGCGGCGAAGGCGTCCGCGAGGGAGTCGGACGGGGCGGCCCCGCCGGAGACGGCCACGAACGTCGACGGCAGATCCAGCGCGCGCAGGCGACCGACGGCGTCCGTCGGTACGCGGAGACCGGCCGCGGGTGCGCCTCCGACGACGCGCACCTTGGACGCGAACTTCGTCTTGGCCACCTCGTTCAGACGCTCCGCCATGGCGTGCGTCGGGACGACCACGGCGTCCGCGTGCTTGCCCACGCGCTTCAGGAGGGCCCGCGCGGCGAGGACCTCGGCCGTGGGGAGCTCGTCCGGCGTCTCCCAGGCCCGCAGGTCCCAGAGCGACACGACGATCTGGTGCGTCTCGTTGACCCGATCGTGACGGACGAGCGGCGCGAGCGCGGTCGGCGAGTGGATGAGCCCCTTGCCGACGCCGGCCACGACGCCCAGCTGCCAGGAGGCGGCGAGCTCGCGCCGGCGCATCGGCAGGCGCGTCTCGTCGACGAGCCCGGTCACGCCGGCGGCGTCGGCGAGTCCGGGCGCGGGCACGATCGCGGCCACGTCGCACCCGCGGGGGGCGGTGTCGACGAGGGCCTGAGCCAGGGACGCCGACGCCTCGGCGAGGTCGCGCGAGGTCTCGGCGACGAGCTGGTCCAGCACGACGCGAAGGGTGACGGTCACGATGCGGGGTCCTCCGTGGCGGCGGGCGGGTGGAGCGTCGCCTGCACCAGCTGCTGCACGTACGCGTAGTCGGGGTCGTACTCGTCGATGCCGCCCTCGGGCGTGAGCTCCAGCGTGGTGACCGGCTGCTCCTTCGCCTTGAGCGCGAGGTCGACGAGGGTGGGCGCGATGAGGCCCTGCGGCAGGTCCGTCTCGACGATGGCCGTTCCGGCGGCCGCGACGTCCTGGAACCGGGTGAGCACGTTCTGCGGCGTGGACTGCGCGAGGATCGCCTCCTGCAGCACTCGCTGGCGCTTCATGCGGTCGAAGTCGCTCGTCGTGTACCGCGACCGGGCGTACCACTGGGCGGTGTCGCCGTCCATGTGCTGCGGGCCGGCCTCGATCCACCCGATGGCCCAGTCCTCGGCGGGCTGACCCGAGTACGCCGGGCCGCCGCCCTTGGGCAGGCGCTGCTCGACGGTGATGTCGACCCCGCCCAGCGCGTCCACGAGGGCGGCGAAGCCGTGCATGTCGATGAACACGTAGTAGGGGATCTGGATGCCGAGGATCCCCTCGGCCGCATCCTTCGTGGCCTCGACGGCCGGTGTCGAGCCGGCGCTGCGGGCGTCCGGATAGAGGGCGTCGCCGTCCTGGCAGACCTCCACCTCGGTGCGCAGCTGGTTGATGCCGCTCCCCCACCCGCACGTGGCGTTCGCGACCCCCTGGTGGCCGTTCGGGTACTTGTCCTGCATCGGCCCCGGCGCGAACGGGAAGTGCGGCATGTCGCGCGGGATGCCGGTGATCGTGGTCGCGCCCGTCTCGGCGTTGATGGAGACGACGGAGATGCTGTCGTAGCGCATCGAGTCGCGCCCCTCGCCGGAGTCCGCGCCCAGCAGGAGGATGTTGTAGTAGCCGTCCGAGGGCGGGACCACCGCCGCGGACTGCCCGAACAGATCGGCGAAGGCGTCGCGGGTCGTCCCGGCGGCCTGCGCGGCCCACGCCGCTCCCGTACCGGACAGGACGAGCAGCACGATGGAGACGACGGCGATCGCGAACCGCGCGAGGCGCCCCGTCCTGACGAGCCGCACGAGCCGGAGCGTGTCGATCGTCAGCACGATCCAGAGGACCGCGTAGCCGACGGCGGCGACCTGGACGAGGGTGAGCGGCACCCATCGCAGCCAGGCGAGGAAGTCGGGGATGAAGGCGCCCGTGGCGATCGCGAACGTCTGGCTCGGCATGAGGACCGCGCCGAGCGCCACCAGGACCAGGACCGTCCAGAGCGCGAGAGTGGCGCCGAGTCCGAAGCGACCGAGACGACGATCGCCGGCGAGCACCTGCGCCGATCCGGGGACGAGGAAGTTCAGGAGGACGAGCCACCACCCCCGCCGTGTCATGACCTGCGGCGACCCGATATCGGGGTTGCGGAGCGGACGCTGCTCGATCACCGTCGCCCGCGTCCGCGGACGCGACGGGGCGGCCGTGCTCACAGGGAGTCCTTCAGCCGGCGGTTCTTGTCCTCGACCTGCCCCTCGAGGTCGCGCGCGTACGCCTCGACGCGCTCCGCGGTCTCGGCGTCGGCGGCACCCAGGATGCGGACGGCCAGCAGACCCGCGTTCTTCGCGCCGTTGATCGACACGGTGGCCACCGGGATGCCGGCGGGCATCTGCACGATGCTGAGGAGGGAGTCCAGTCCGTCCAGCGTCGACAGCTGCACCGGCACGCCGATCACGGGCAGGGCGGTGACCGAGGCCAGCATGCCCGGGAGGTGCGCGGCGCCGCCGGCCCCCGCGATGACGGCGCGCAGGCCGCGCTGTCGGGCCTCGCGGCCGTAGCGGATGAGCTTGTCGGGCGTGCGGTGGGCCGACACGACCTCGACCTCGTGCGGGATGCCGAACTCGGTGAGGATCTGCGAGGCGTCGCTCATCACGCGCCAGTCGGAGTCGGAGCCCATGACGACGCCGACCACGGGCGTCTCGGAGGAATGCAGCGGTCGGGTCACCGGTCCAGGGTAGGGCGGGTCGCTGGAAGAAGCCGGAACGGCGCGCAGCGGCCCGTCAGTCGAACAGCGCGGCGGCCGCCCGCCCCTCGTAGACCACGTCGTCGAGGTCGTCGCCGACGACGTTCACGTGCCCGACCTTGCGCCCGGGGCGGGGCGCCTTGCCGTAGGTGTGGATCTTGGCCGTCGGGTGCGCCGCCATCGCCGACGCGAAGCGGTCGTCCATGCCGCCCTCCGTCGGACCGCCGAGGATGTTGATCATCACGGACCACGGGGCCGTGGCATCCGTCGCCCCGAGGGGCAGGTCGAGCACCGCGCGGACGTGCTGCTCGAACTGGCTCGTGACCGCTCCGTCCTGCGTCCAGTGGCCGCTGTTGTGCGGGCGCATCGCGAGCTCGTTGACGAGGATGCGCTCGTCGGCGGTCTCGAAGAGCTCGACGGCGAGCATGCCGGTGACGCCGAGTCCCTCGGCGACGGCGACGCCGATCTCCGCCGCCGCCCGACGCAGGCGCTCGCTCGCGCGCGGGGCGGGGGCGATGACCTCCGCGCAGACGCCGTCGCGCTGCACCGTCTCGACGACCGGGTAGACCCGCACCTCGCCCGACGGGCGGCGGGCGACCTGCTGCGCGAGCTCGCGCGTGAAGTCGACCAGCTCCTCGACGAGGAGCCGGCCGCCGTTGGCGTCCTCGGCCAGTGCCGCGAACCAGTCGTCGGCCTCGGTGGCGGCCGAGACGACGCGGACGCCCTTGCCGTCGTAGCCGCCGCGCGGGGTCTTCACCACGGCGCGTCCGCCGTGCGCGTCGAGGAACTCCTGCAGCTCCCCCGCGTCGGCGACGGCGGCCCAGTCGGGCTGCGGCATCCCGAGCTCGCTCATCCGGCGGCGCATGACGAGCTTGTCCTGCGCGACGCCCAGGGGCGCCGGACCGGGGTGGACCGCGACGCCGGCGTCGACGAGGGCCGCCAGCACGTCCTGCGGGACGTGCTCGTGGTCGAACGTGATCACGTCGACCTCGCGGGCGAAGGCGAGGACGGTCTCGGCGTCGCGGTAGTCGCCGACGGCCGTGGCGGCGAGCGCCG
>VGAV01000181.1 GCA_016870695.1 Actinomycetota bacterium
TCCTCACGCCTGCGCTCCACCCGTCTCGGCGCCGCCCTTGCGGCCTCCACCATCGGACTGCTCGTCCTCTCCGGCTGCGCGGCCGGCGGCGGCGACGCGAGCGGGGGCGGAGCGGACCCCTCGGCCGAGATCGTCGTCGGCTCGCAGAACGAGCCCACCAACCTCGACCAGATCTTCGGCGGCTCCTCGGGCGTCACCGAGGTCTTCACCGGCAACGTGTACGAGGGCCTGTTCCGGATCACGGACGACGCGGAGGTCGAGCCGCTGCTCGCCGCCGAGACCGAGGTCTCGGAGGACGGTCTCACCTACACCTTCACGCTGCAGGACGCGACGTTCCACTCCGGCAAGGAGCTGACCGCCGACGACGTCGTCTACAGCCTGGAGCGCTTCGTGGGCGAGGAGTCGATCGCCGCACGCAAGCGTCAGCTCAGCGTCATCGACACCGTGACCGCCGTCGACGACTCCACGGTCGAGGTCACCCTCAGCCAGCCGTCGATCAGCTTCACCTACAACCTCGGCTACGTCTGGATCGTCGACTCCGAGGCCGGCGACCTCACCGCCGCGGCCGACGGCACCGGTCCCTACCAGCTCGACGACTACCGCAAGGGCGACTCGATAACCCTCGGCGTGTACCCCGACTACTGGGGCGACGCTCCCGCGAACGGCGGCGTCGTCTACCAGTACTACGCCGACCCGACGGCCCTGAACAACGCCCTGCTCACCGGTGCGGTCGACCTCGTGACGAGCCAGTCCAACCCCGACAGCCTCGGCGAGTTCGAGGACGCCGGCTTCCAGATCATCGAGGGCACCTCGACCACCAAGGAGATCCTCGCGTTCAACGACCGCGTCGAGCCGTTCAGCGACACCCGCGTCCGCAAGGCGATCTACTCGGCGATCGATCGGGAGCAGCTCCTGGATGCCATCTGGGACGGCCGCGGTCAGCTGATCGGGTCGATGGTCCCGCCGTCGGAGCCGTGGTACATCGACCTCGCCGACAACAACCCGTACGACCCCGCCCTCGCCGAAGAGCTGCTCTCCGAGGCCGGATACGCGGACGGCTTCACCTTCTCCATCGCGACCCCGGACTCGGGCGTGCACTCGACGGTGGCGGAGTTCGTCGCCGCGGAGCTGGCCAAGGTCGGCATCACCGCGGACATCGAGATCATCACCGACGACCAGTGGTACCAGCAGGTCTACACGGACAAGGACTTCCAGGCGACGCTGCAGGGCCACGTCAACGACCGCGACATCAACTTCTACGGCAACCCCGACTTCTACTGGGGCTACGACAACGCCGACGTGCAGCGCTGGCTCACCGAGTCGGAGGCGGCCGGGAGCGTCGAGGAGCAGACCGAGCTCATCCGCCAGGTCAACCAGCAGATCTCCGATGACGCCGCGAGCGTGTGGCTCTACCTCAACCCCCAGCTGCGTGTCGCCGCCCCGGGTGTGACGGGCGTGCCCGAGAACGGCCTCAACTCGCTGTTCTACGTCAGCGGCATCCGGAAGGGCTGATCATCGGGCGTTATCTGCTCCGACGGACAGGATTGCTGCTGCTGGCGCTCGCGCTGGCGGTGGTGATCCTGTTCGTCGTGCTGCGCGTGCTCGGCAACCCGGTCTTCTCCCTCATCTCGGTGGGGGCGACCGACGCCGAGATCGCGGCGGCGGCCGCCCGCCTCGGTGTGGACCGGCCGCTGTGGCAGCAGTTCCTCGACTACGTCAGGCAGCTCGCCACCCTCGACCTCGGGCAGAGCTTCACGAACCGACTGCCGGTCGGCGACGAGATCCTCCGGCGCCTGAACGTCACGCTGCCGCTGACGCTGCTGTCGTTTGTCCTCTCGGTCGTCATCGCGGTGCCGGTCGGCTTCCTCGCCGCGTGGAAGTCGCGTACCTGGTACGGCAGCGCGTTCTCCGCGCTGTCGCAGCTGGGCGGGGCGGTCCCGGTGTTCTGGGTCGGCATCCTGCTGGTGGGTCTGCTCTCGTTGAACTGGCGCCTGTTCCCGGCCGGCGGCTTCCCGCGCCGCGACTGGGAGGATCCCGGTGCCGCCCTCTTCGCGCTGACCCTGCCCGTCGTCACAATCGCGATCGTCGCCGGCAGCGACCTGGCGCGGTACGTCCGCAGCGCCACCCTCGACGTGCTCGGGCAGCAGTATCTCCGCGCCGCCCGCGCGACGGGACAGGGCTTCGGCACGGCGCTGCGTCGTCACGGCATCCGCAACGCCGTCGTCCCGGTGATCTCGATCCTGGCCATCCAGCTGTCCACGACGTTCGTCGGCGCCGTCATCATCGAACGGGTCTTCGCTCTGCCCGGGCTCGGCGACATGCTCCTCGTCGCCATCCGCGAGCAGGACTTCCCGAGCGTCCAGGGGGTCATCCTGTTCTCCACCGCCCTCGTCCTCCTCCTCGGCTTCGTCGCCGACGTGGCGCAGCGCCTGATCGACCCGCGCCTGCGGGGGACGCTGTCGGGCAACCGGCGCGCGAAGGCGGTCGCATGAGCACCGCCGCCGTCGCCGTCGTCACCGAGCCGCGCGCGCCGCGCCGTGCCCGTCGCCGCTCGATCAACCTCGCCGTCGGGGCGGTGCTCTTCGGCCTCATCGCGGTCGTCGCGGTCGTCTCGCTGTTCTGGACGCCGTTCTCCCCCGAGGAGACCGGCGGCGGCCGGCTGCTGCCCCCGGGCGCCGAGCATTGGGCGGGGACCGACCGTCTCGGGCGGGACCTGTTCTCGCAGCTCATGGTCGGCGCCCGTCTGGCGATGCTCGTCGGCGTCGGGTCCATGGCGATCGCCGCGGTGGTCGGGGTCCTCGTCGGACTCGTCGCCGCGATCGCGGGGCCGCTCGTCGACGACGCGGTGTCGAGCCTGCTCGACATCGCCATCGCGTTCCCCACCCTCCTCCTGGCGATGCTGATCGTCGCGTGGCGGGGGGCGTCGCTGGAGTCCGCGATCCTCGCCATCGGGCTCGCCGGCTCCGCCGTGGTGGCGCGCCTCACCCGCGTGACAGCGGTGCGCGTCCTCGGCCGCGACTTCGTCACCGCCGCGCGCACGTCGGGCACGGGGGTCGTCGGCATCGTCGGCCGGCACGTCCTGCCCAACGTGTGGCCCACCCTCATCGTCCCGCTCGCGCTGCAGTTCGGCGGGGCCGTGATCGCCGAGGCCTCCCTGTCGTACCTCGGTCTGGGCTCGCCTCCGCCGAACGCGTCCTGGGGGCGGATGCTGCAGGAGGCGCAGAGCACCGTCACCGTCGCTCCGACGGCGGCGTTGCTCCCCGGCATCCTGCTGGTCATGACGATCATCGGCATCAACCTGCTCGCCGACGGCGTGCGGGACGTCGCCGACCCCGCCTCGAGGAGCATCCGATGACCGCGCCGCTCCTGGACCTCGACGCGCTCGGCATCGACCTCGACGACCGGTCGCTCGTCGAGGCGGTCACCGTGTCGATCGCGCCGGGCGAGCGCCTCGGCATCATCGGCGAGTCCGGCTCCGGCAAGTCCCTCACCGCCCTGGCCGCCCTCGGCCTCCTCGCGCACCCGCTCCGCGCCCGCGGGAGCGCTCGGATCAGCACCGGGGAGGGGACCGTGGATGCCGTGACGGCGCCGCAACGCCGACTCGACCGGGTCCGCGGTGCGGTGCTCGGCGCGGTGTTCCAGGAGCCGCTCGCCTCGCTCGATCCGCTCATGCGGGTGGGCAAGCAGCTGAGCTGGCCGCTCGCCCGGCATCGCGGACTCCGCGGCGATGCGCTGCGCCGTGCCGTGCTCGACGCCCTGGCCGACGTCCAGCTGCCCGAGCCGGAGCGCATCGCGCGGAGCTACATCCACGAGATCTCCGGCGGTCAGCGTCAGCGTGTGGCCATCGCCCTCGCCCTCGCCGGATCGCCGCGCCTGCTGATCGCGGACGAGCCGACGACCGCCCTCGACGTGACGGTGCAGGCCGGGGTGCTCGACTTGCTGCAGCGCGAGGTGTCGGAGCGCGGGATGGCGCTGCTGTTCATCAGCCACGACCTCCCCGTCGTCACCCGGATGACCGACCGCGTGCTCGTCATGAAGGACGGCCGGCAGGTGGAGGTCGCCGACACGGCCACGCTCGTCTCCGCGCCCGTCGATCCGTACACGCAGCAGCTCGTCGCGGCATCCCGTGCGCTCGACGACCTGCTGCCGGAGGGACCCCGATGACCGGCACCGCCGCGCCCGCGCCGATTCTGTCGCTCGAGAACATCGCGTTCGCCTACCGCAGCGGCCGTCCGGTGCTGCACGACGTGTCGCTCGCGCTGGCACCGGGGGAGAGCGTCGGGCTCGTGGGCGAGTCGGGTGCGGGCAAGACCTCGCTGCTGCGCGTCGCCCTGCGGCTGCAGGCACCGACCTCCGGCACCGTGCGCTTCGACGGGACGCCGCTGCCTCCCGGGCGGCGCGCGTCGCTGCGGGACTACCGCCGCGCGGTGCAGCCGGTGTACCAGGACCCGTTCTCGTCGCTGGACCCCCGCATGACCGTCGGCGATTCGATCGCCGAGCCGCTGCGCTCGCTCGGCATCCCCGGCGGCCGCCGGGCACGGGTGGCCGCGCTGCTGGCCGACGTGGGGCTCCCCGCCGACGCCGCCGGCCGCTACCCGGAGGCGTTCTCGGGCGGACAGCGGCAACGCATCGCGATCGCCCGCGCCCTCGCGCCCGGGCCGCGGCTGCTGCTGGCCGACGAGCCGGTGAGCGCCCTCGACACGAGCGTGCGCCTGCAGGTGATCGAGCTCTTCCAGCGGCTCGCGGCCGAGCGGGGCATCGGGATGCTGCTCGTCTCGCACGACCTCACCGTCGTCGCCGCCCTCTGCGCCCGCGTCGCCGTGCTCGAGGGGGGACGCCTGGTCGAGGAGGGGCCGACCGCGGACGTCCTGTCCCGGCCGGCGCACCCCTACACCGCCCGTCTCCTCGCGTCGGTGCCGCGCCTGCCGCGGTGAGGCCCCGGGGTGCCCGGGTGCGGTGCCGGCCGCTGCCGCGGTGACGGCGCGGGCGCACCTGCCGCGGTGACGGCCCCGGGCGCTTCGGTGGATGGCAGACTGACCGGATGCCGCGCCGTCGAGGTCTCACCGTCCGTTCCGCTGCGCGAGGGACGCTCGCTCTGCTGCTCGCCGGAGCGGGGGTCTCGCACCTGACGTGGGGGCGGCGCGGATACCGCATCGTCGTGCCGGGGTGGGCGACGCGGATGCTGCACACCGACAAGGACGCCGTCGTCGTGGCATCCGGTGCCCTCGAGATCCTGCTGGGGACCGCCCTGGTCGCGCTGCCTCGCGAGCGGGGACGAGTCGGCGCGGCGATCGCGGCGTTCTTCGTGGCGGTGTTCCCGGGCAACGTCCACCAGTGGCGGACGGGCCGCTCGGCGCCGGGCCTGAGCACCGACCGCGCCCGCTTCGTGCGCCTGTTCCTGCAGCCGGTCCTCGTGGCGTGGGCCGTCTGGGCGACACGTCGGGCCTGACGCCGCGGCGGTCGTCCGGTTCGGGGCGCGAAAGGTGCACCGGGGCGGTCAGCGATCGCCCCCCTGCACGGATCGCGCCCCGAACCCCGGCCTGGCGCGTCAGGCGGCGTGACCGAGCTCCAGGATGCCGCGCTTCAGAGCCGAGCGGGCGAGCACC
>VGAV01000182.1 GCA_016870695.1 Actinomycetota bacterium
ACCTCCTGGATCACGAACCAGTACGACTACTACGTCCTCGGCAACACCGCACTGAGCTTCCCCGACGACGCGGGCATGATCCGCGTGGACGAGGAGACCGGCCTCGGCTTCGCCATCGCGACCGACTGCAACGGCCGCTACTGCCAGCTCGACCCGTACACCGGCGCCAAGCTCGCCCTCGCCGAGGCGTACCGCAACGTGGCCGTGACCGGCGCGGTGCCCACCGCCGTCACCGACTGCCTGAACTTCGGCAGCCCCGAGAACCCCGAGGTCATGTGGCAATTCAGCCAGGCCGTCGAGGGTCTGAGCGATGGCTGCCTCGAGCTCGGCATCCCGGTCACGGGCGGCAACGTGTCGTTCTACAACCAGACCGGCGACCAGCCGATCCACCCCACCCCGGTCGTGGGCGTGATGGGCATCATCGACGATGTCGCCGCCCGCATCCCGAGCGGCTGGCAGGATGCCGGCGAGAACCTGTACCTCCTCGGCACCACCGCCGACGAGCTCGACGGCTCGCAGTGGGCGGGCACGATCCACGGCCACCTCGGCGGGCGCCCGCCGCAGGTCGACCTGGCGCAGGAGCGCAAGCTCGCCGAGCTGCTGCAGGCCGCCGGCTCCCAGTCCCTCGTCTCGAGCGCGCACGACCTGTCCTCCGGCGGTCTGGCGCAGACCCTCGCCGAGGGCGTGCTGCGCTTCGGCGTGGGCGCGCGCGTCTGGCTCACCGAGCTCATGGAGCGGGACGGCGTGGATGCCACGGCCGCCCTCTTCAGCGAGTCCACCGGCCGCGTGCTCGTGAGCGTGCCGCGCGAGGAGGACGTGAAGTTCCGCGGTCTGTGCGACGGTCGCGGCTACCCGGTGCTGCGCATCGGCGTCACCGACATCGAGCCGGGCGTCGAGGCCTCCCTCGAGATCCAGGACGTGTTCACCGTCCCGGTGTCGGAGCTGCGCCGCCTGTCGACCGAGACGCTGCCCGCCGTGTTCGGGCCGACCGTGTCGGAGCCCGTCGCCTGACCGTCCGGGGCAGCGGCAGAGAGGACGCGGAATGAGCATCGACGACGACGACGACATGACCGTCTTCAGCGACCGGCGTCAGCGCCGGGTGAAGATCACGGCGTGGGTCGTGATCGCCGCGCTCATCATCACCGGCGGCGGCGCCACGGTGTTCGCCCTCATCTTCGGCTGACGGGGGACGGATGCCACCCCGTGGCATCCATGCCGCCCTTCCCCCTCCGCGGAGTCGGACGGCGACGCCGGAATCGGACCCGTGCCCCGGTTCGGCCCGAATCCCGCGCCTCGCTCCGATTCCGCGACGCCGGTCAGACCAGCGCGGCGAACCGCTCGGTGCGCTCCACGGGTCCGATCACGATGAGCAGGTCGCCCTCCTGGATGACGGAGCTGGCCCCGGCGGCGTGCCACTCGCCGTCGCCGCCGCGGATCTTGACGATGGTCACGCCGTGCCGTCGGCGCACGGCGGAGTCCTCGAGCGACCGGCCGACGATCTCCCGCGGCGCGATCGTCTTGGCGACGACGAGGTCGCGGTCGAACTCGACGTAGTCGAGCATCGCCCCGCGCACGAGGTGGGCGATGCGGCGCCCCATGTCCGCCTCGGGGTACACGACGTGCTCGATGCCGAGCTGTTCGAGGATCAGCCCGTGCTGTTCGCTGATGGCCTTCGCCCAGATCGACCGCGCCCCCATGCGCTTGAGAAGCGACGTCGTGAGGATGCTGGCCTGGATGTCGGACCCGATGCCGACGACGACGCGGTCGAAGTCGACGACGCCCAGCTGCTCGAGGGCGACCTGGCGGGTGGAGTCCGCGCGCACCACGTGGGTGAGCACGCCGTTGAGGGACTGGACGATGTCCTCGTCGGTGTCGATGCCGAGCACCTCGGTGCCCGAGCGCGCCAGCTCGGTGGCCAGCGCACCGCCGAAACGGCCGAGACCGATCACCGCGATCGACGCGGCGGCGTTGGTGCGGGGACGACGGCGGCTGAAGAAGGGGGCCGGGTTATCCAATGATGGGACGCTCCTTCGGGAGTTCGTACATGCGTTTCTCCCGCGTCAGCGCCAACGCGGCGCCGAGCAGGACGGGACCGAGTCGTCCGATGAACATGAGGACGACGAGGACGAGCTGCGCCGCCACGGGGAGGTCGGCCGTGATGCCCGGCTCATCAGCATGATGGCCAGGGTCGAGCCGACGACGAGGGCCACCGAGAGGAGGGCGACGGTGAGGGCTTCGCGGTGGGTCGACCGCGGCAGTCGCTTGCCGAACATGTTGACCGCGGTGTCGCCGCGGAGCTCGGCCACGATGATGAACAGCAGTACCGCGAACGTCGTGATCTTGAGTCCGCCGGCGGTGCCCGCCGGGCCGCCGCCGATGAACATGAGGATGTCGGTGACGAACCAGCTCTCGGGCAGCATGCCCCCGACGTCGATGGTGTTGAAGCCGGCGGTGCGCGGCATGACCGACATCGTGAACCCGGCGAGCAGGCGACCGGCGGGGTCGAGGGGCCCGAGCGTCCGCGGGTTCGACCATTCGAGGGCCGTCAGGGCGATCGCGCCGAACACCAGCAGCGTGAGCGTTCCGGCGATGACGGTGACGGTGTTGAGGGTCCACCGCCGCGGGAAGCGGAACCGTCGTCGGAGCTCCATGATGACCGGGAAGCCGAGCCCGCCCAGGATGACGGCGACGCAGACGGGCAGGCAGATCCACGCGTCGGTCACGAACGACATGAGGTTGTCGCTGAAGAGCGCGAAGCCGGCGTTGTTGAACGACGACACCGCGTGGAACGCGCCCAGCCACACGGCCCGCCCGAAGGGCTCGCCGAAGCCCGCCCAGAAGCGTCCCGCGAGGAGGGCCGCGACGATCGCCTGGGTGACCAACGTGATCACGGCGACCCCGAGGAGCACACGCCGCACGTCGCCCACCGCCACCGTGTGGGTCTCGCTCACCGCGGTCAGCCGGGTGCGCAGCCCCAGGCGCCGGGCCACGAGCAGCCCGAGCAGCGTGGCGAGCGACATCACGCCGAACCCGCCGATCTGAATGAGCACCATGATGACCACCTGGCCGAAGGGGGTCCAGAAGGTCGCGGTGTCGACGATGATGTGGCCGGTGACGCACACCGCGCTGGTCGCCGTGAACAACGCTTCGATGAACGTGGCCGGACGGCCTTGCGCGGCGATTGGCAGGCTGAGCAGCGCCGTGCCGAGAGCCAGCACCGCACCGAAGGCGAGGACGATCGCGCGGCCCGGGGTGAGGCGGAAGAGGGTGCGGATGGCATCCGACGCGGGGAATGCTGATCGCCGGTGCCTCACTCGGCAACGATCTCACACCCCGGCGCGCCTTCGTACGACTGGACGGTCGTCGGCTCTCGGCGTGTGGCCGGACCCCCGACCCTCGCGGAATCGGACGGCGACGCCGGAATCGGAGGAGAATCGCGGATTCATCCGAATCCGGCGCCCTTCTCCGATTCCGCGGCGGCGCCCGGCACCCGGCCGCGGAAGAGGCCGTCGCTACGGGTTCCGGCCGGACTCCCGGCACCGTGTCGGGGGCGGCGCTTAGCATGGAGGGGTGGAACCGCTCCTGGTGATGCTCGCCGAGTGGTGGTGGATCGGACCTGCAGCGGCCGGTGCCGGCACACTCGGCTGGGTCGGAGTGCGCGCATCGCAGCGTCGCCTCGCTCTCCCGGCTGGTCGGAGCACGACCGCCCGGGTCGCCCGCGCGGCCCAGACCCGACCGCTCGGCAAGAACGCGGCGCGGCGCCTCGAGCTCGACGCCGCGACCCTCGACCTGCAGATGACACGGCAGGCGATCGTCCGCGGACGCGCCGAGGTCAAGGCGGCCGAGGCCGAGGTGGTCCGCGCGCAGGCCGACGCGGCCGCCGCGCGCACCGGGACCAGCACGGTCGCCGCGGCCCGGCGCCGGCTGCAGGACGCCCAGCGCGAGCTGCGGGCCACGGCCGCCGAGGTCCGCGCCCGGCGGGCGGGGGTCCGCGCCGCCAAGGCGATGCTGCCGGCCATCCGCACGGGCACGGCGCCGCTCCCCGTCGCGCGTCTGCTCGCGGAGCACGACGCGGTGCTGGCCCGATGGATGCAGTACGAGACGGACCCGGCCCTCGCGATCGCCCACCCGGAGATGACCGACGCCCGCTCGCCGCTTCTCGCAGAGTTCCTCCGGGCGCACGAGCACGCGCAGTGGCTGCGCCCCGCCTCGGTGACCGTACGCCTCACGCCCCGCGACTTCCTCGCCTACCGCGACGCCGTCCGGCGGGTGTCGCACACCTTCGCGCATGCCGAGGGGGTGGCCCGCGGCCGGCGGCCCCACGACGCGGCAGGGCCGACCCCCGACGCCTGGAGCCAGGTGGCATCCGACCTCGCCGAGACGGCGCAGCGTGCGCTGGCCCGGTCGATGGAGTCGATGGGACGGGTCGCCGCCGAGAAGTGGCAGGAGCGCTCGACCCGCCGGGGCAAGAAGGCGACTCCGGATGCCACCCCCTCGGCATCCGCCCCCGGAGACCCCGTGTGGCCGGTGCCCGGCCGCGACCGTCCGGAGCCGCCGACCACCTGATCGTTCCGGACGCGACGCGTAGCATGAGGCGCGTGAGCGAGTTCTGGATGTTCGTCGCCGACAAGTGGTGGCTCGCCTTCCCGCTGTTCGGGATGGTCATGGGTGGGCTGGGCGCCGCGCACAATCGCAAGGAGATCCGGGCCCGCCGCCGTCATCGCGAGAAGCTCGAGCTGTTGCGCGCCCAGGGCGGTCAGCTCTCACCTGCCGCAGCTCCGCCGAGCGCGATCGCGCCGCAGCCCGTCGACCGGCTCACCGCGGCCCACGACGACGTCACGCACCGCTGGCTGGACTACGAGCTCGACGTGTCCAAGCTCATCGCCTATCCCGCCATGAGCGACGGGCGGCAGCCGCTGACGGCCGCGTTCCTGCGGGCGAAGAAGGTGGCCGACAACCTGCGTCCGTCGCCGGGAGAGACCGTCACCGCGGAGCAGATGAAGGAGTACCGCGACGCGGTCACCGACTACGAGGTGGCCTTCGAGGTCGCCGAGCGCGACGCCCGCCGCATGAAGGACACCGCGTTCTCGGATGCCGAGCGCAAACGCCTCGACACCGCGAAGCAGCTGCTCGGGGTCGCGATCGACCAGGCCGCCACCCCGCACGAGCGGCAGCTGGCCTACAAGCGCGTGCGCGAGGAGCTCGACGGCCTGATCTGGCTGTCGGATGCCGCGGTCGACGAGCTGGAGAAGAAGGTCGCCCTCGAGCTCCCGCGCGAGCGCAGCACCCCCGCGGGCCCCGAGCCCGCCGTCTGACCTCGGGCCGGCCCGCGCCCCCGGCGTCCCGGCTCGTTCCAGAATCGGATGAACGCCGCGGATTCGGACCGCATCCGCTCCCGCGTCCGATTCCGACGCCGCGATCCGAATCCGGCGCGACGGCGCGACCAGGCGACGGCGCGACGCGGCGCCGCGACGACGGCGGAAAGCGGCTACCGCGCGCGGCGGATGCGCACGGGCCCGCGCGCCGTCTCGACGTCCACGACCTCGCCCCGCTGCGTCACCTCGACCTCGCCCAGGTCGACG
>VGAV01000183.1 GCA_016870695.1 Actinomycetota bacterium
CTGCTCGCGGCGGCCGCCCGCCACGACCTGGTCTACGTCCCGCCGGCGTTCACCGCCGACGCGGACCTCCGCGGGCTGGCGCCGGGCGCGGACGTCATCGTGCGCGGCATGGGACTGGCCTCGGTGGATGCCGTCGTGCTCCTCACCCAAGGTCGGGGAGGACGCTTCGAGCGGCTCCCCGACGGCGGCCTCCGCTACGTCCCGTCAGGACACGAGCCGCGGCTGCACCTGGGGTCGCGGCGCGGCGTCCCGTACCGGTCGAAGGTCTCCTCCGTCCTGCGCGGCGCTCCCGTCGCGCGCGAGGTGCTCACCCCCGCGGCGATTGCGGACCTGCTGGCGCGACCGGGGACGGTCGACTTCACCGACGACGTCTGGCCGCTCATCGCGCGCGAGCTCGTGTGGGGCCACTACCGCGAGCTGTTCACTGCCTTCCCCGAGCGCGTGCGGACCTCCTGGGACGACTTCCGGTCCACGCTGCGCGCCGTCGACGGCGACACCGAGGCCCTCCGCCGCGAGGTCGCCGCGGTCGTGCCCGATCCGCTGGACCGGTTCGACGTGGCATCCCTCGACCTGCCCCTCGGCGCGGAGACCTTCGCCGATGCGACCGCGGTGCACGAGCGCGTGCGGCGGCACATCGGCGAGGACCTGCACCTGCGGACCGCCCCGGAGCGCAGTACGGCGCAGGCGCTGTTCCTCACGGTGCTGGGGTCGTTCCTCGCGCTGGCCGACATCCCCACGGAGCGCTGGAGCGCGCGCTCGCGCGCCGTCGACCTGCCCGTCACATGGCACGCCTTCTTCAGCTACGTCGCGTCGGGTCCGCCCGGGCACCGGCTCGAGGAGCTGTCGGCCCTCGCCGACGCCGGCGTCGTCCGCTTCGCCGGTCTGGAGCTGTCCGTCCGCGTGGAGGCGGGGCGGTTCGTCGTGTCGTCGCCCCGGGTCGGCGGGGATATCGCGGCCGACGCGCTCGTGGACGCGTGGCTGCCGCGCACCGCCGCGGCATCAAAGCGACAACCCCGCGTTGCGCGAGCTCGCCACCCGGCACGGGCGCGAGGTCAGCGTCAGCGACGCGGCCTTCAGCGGCTCGCTGGGCCGCGTCGAGGTCGACGCCGACGGGCGGGTCGTCGCTCGCGACGGCGTCCCGCACGCCCGCCTGTTCGCCCTCGGGCCGTTCACGTCGAGCACCGAGGCGGGCGCGTTCACCCGCCCCAAGTCGGACTCGCTCTCGCTGCGCCAGACCGACCGCGTCGCCGAAGCCGTCGCCGCGGCCCTCGCGCAGACGGCCGCCCGCCTCCGCCTCTGACCCGCGGGCGGCGCCGGGCCGTCACGGGTGCAGCCCGGCGATTTGTGCGTTCACGACGGCGGGGATACTGAACAAGGCGAGCGCGAAGACCACGGATGTGACGGCCAGAAGCTTCGCCCCCGAGCGACCGCCTCGATACGCCCGGTTCGCGGCGAAGAAGGCCATGACGACCAGCGCGACAGGAGCGACGAGCCACAGCAGGAGAAGCCAAGGAGCGAAGAGGCCGACCCAGAAGAGGAACCAGAGCGGGACTGCCCCCAACAGGACGCCGAAGATGACCAGGACCGACAGCCCGATGCCGAGGGTTGTGCTGTCGGCGCGCTGCTCCGGTGTCAATTGCTCGGCTTGCCGAGAGCTTCGGTCCACCTCGACATATCGGCCGGGGGCCGACGTTTCGACCGGTGCGTCATCGTCCACGCCGCCACGCTAGGGGCACGTCGTGCGGATGTGGCGGGCATTCACCCGTCCGACCGCGGCACTTCACCCGTCCCGCCGCAGACGGCCCCGGCCGCCGCTCCCGTTCTCGCACAACTCCTGAGTCTCCAGCGGCGGGATGGTGAGGGCGTCGGCGGAGGAGCGGCCGTTGCCTGCGGAGGCCCCTGCCGACGGCCCAGAACTCAGGAGTTGCGCGAGAACCCTGCCTCGGCCCGGGCCGCGCTCCGGAGGAATGCCGCGCGGTGGGCGTTGCGGCCGCCGTTCGGGCCGGCTCCGCGGCAGGCTCTCCGGAGCCCGACGCACTCCGGCGTCGGTCCCGCTGCCGGTTCGCGCGTCGCAGCCCGGCACACCCGGGGTCAGTCCGGGCGCCGGTTCAGACGTGGAAGACCGTGTGCACGTCGCCGCCGAGCACCGCGCGCCCGCCGAGCGCGTCGATCTCCAGCAGCACCGCCGTGCCCGTGACCTCGCCGCCGAGCTGCGCGACGAGCTTGCGCCCCGCCTCGAGCGTGCCGCCGGTCGCGAGCACGTCATCGAGCAGCAGCACGCGCGTGCCGCGGGGGATGTCGTCGTGCATCTCGATCTCGGCCGTGCCGTACTCGAGCGCGTACGACACCGCGGCGGCGGGTCGGGGGAGCTTGCCGGCCTTGCGGATCGGGACGAGTCCCACCCCGGCGGCGATCGCCGCGGCCCCGGCCAAGAGGAAGCCGCGCGCCTCGATCCCCGCCACGACGTCGAACCGGCCGGCGAACGGCTCGATCAGCGCGTCGATGGTCGCGCGCAGCGCGGCGGCATCCGCCAGCAACGGTGAGATGTCGCGGAACACCACCCCCGCCTCGGGGTAGTCGGGGATGCTGCCGATGAGCGATTCGGCACGGTCGAGCGCGGGGTTCGTCACCGCCCCACCCTAATCGCGCGCCCTCGCGGCCGGCGAAGGGAGGAAATGTCGCGAAGGGAGGACCCCCGCGGCATCCCTCCTCCTCCCTCGGCCACATCCCCTCCCCGCGCCGGCACCCCGCAACCCCGCCCCCGGGGGTTGACCGCACTGCAAGCGCTTGCACTAGCGTGGGCGCATGACTTTCACGCAGCAGGACGCGCGCGCCGACCTCGAGTCCGCGCCCGGCTCGGAGTGGTGGCGCACCGCCGTCATCTACCAGATCTATCCCCGCTCCTTCGCGGACGCCTCCGGCGACGGCCTCGGCGACCTCGCGGGCGTCACCGCGCACCTCGACGACCTGCAGGACCTGGGAGTGGATGCCATCTGGCTGAGCCCCTTCCAGACGTCGCCGCAGAAGGACGCGGGGTACGACGTCGCCGACTACCGCGACGTGGACCCGATCTTCGGCACCCTCGACGACTTCGACGAGATGCTGTCCGCGGCTCACGACCGCGGCATCCGGGTCATCGTCGACCTCGTCCCGAACCACTCCAGCGACCAGCACGTCTGGTTCCAGGAGGCGCTGAAGGCCGCGCCCGGGAGCCCGGAGCGGGCGCGCTACATCTTCCGCGACGGCAAGGGCGAGAACGGCGAGCTCCCGCCGAACAACTGGGAGTCCGTCTTCGGCGGCGGCATGTGGAAGCGCGTCACCGAGGCCGACGGCACCCCCGGGCAGTGGTACCTGCACATCTTCGACGAGAGCCAGCCCGACTTCGACTGGACCAACGAGGAGGTGCGCGCGGAGTTCCGCGACATCCTGCGCTTCTGGCTCGACCGCGGCGTCGACGGTTTCCGCGTCGACGTGGCGCACGGCCTCATCAAGGCCGACGGGCTGCCCGACTTCACGCCCGACCCCGAGGGCGGCTCCATGGGCGGCGACGCCGCGGAGGTCCCGTACTGGGGTCAGCCCGGCGTCCACGACGTGTGGCGCGAGTGGCACGAGGTGCTCGCCGCGTACGACGGCGACCGCGCGCTGTGCGCCGAGGCGTGGCTTCCGTCCGTCGAGCAGACGGCCCTCTGGGTCCGCCCCGACGAGATGCACCAGGCGTTCAACTTCCACTATCTCGAGACGAAATGGGATGCCGCGGCCCTGCGCGACGTCATCACCGAGTCGCTCGAGGAATACGGTGCCGTGGGCGCCCCGAGCACCTGGGTGCTGTCGAACCACGATGTCGTCCGCCACGCCTCGCGGCTCGCGCTCACGGCGGAGAACCCGCAGGGCGCCGGCATCGGCCCGAAGTCGCCCGGCCAGCCCGACCCGGTCGTGGGCCTGCGCCGCGCCCGCGCCGCGACGTCGATGATGCTGGCGCTGCCCGGCTCGTCGTACCTCTACCAGGGCGAGGAGCTCGGACTCCCCGAGGTCATCGACCTGCCCGACGACGCCCGCCAGGACCCGACCTGGTTCCGCACCGAGGGCGAGCGCTACGGGCGGGACGGATGCCGCGTGCCGATCCCGTGGACGGCTGACGCGCCCGCGTACGGCTTCAACACCACGGGCGAGTCGTGGCTGCCGCAGCCGGCGGAGTGGGCCGAGCTGGCGCACGACGTCCAGGTCGACGACCCGTCGTCGACGCTGACGCTGTACCGGTCGCTCCTTGCCGAGCGCCGCGCGCGCGACCTCGGCGCGGGACACCTCGAGTGGCTCGACGGGTACGGCGACGACGTGGTGGCGTTCCGCAACGGCTCCCTGCTCGTGGTCGCCAACCTCGGCGCGGACGCCGTCGAGCTGCCTGCGGGCGAGGTGCTCATCGCGAGCGGCCCGCTGGACGGCGATGGCCTGCCGACCGACACGACCGTGTGGATCGCCGCGGCCTGAGCCGTGGCATCCCTCCCCCGCTGAGAACGAGACCGTGGCCGGAATCGACGACGTCGCCCATCGCGCGGGCGTCTCGACGGCCACGGTCTCGCGGGCGTTGAGCGGGCGTGGCCCGGTGTCGGCGCGCACCCGCGAACGGGTCGTCGCGGCGGCCGACGAGCTCGGTTACGTCGTCTCGGCGGCGGCATCCAGTCTGGCCACCGGACGCACGCGCGCCATCGGTGTGGTCGTGCCGTTCCTCGACCGCTGGTTCTTCAGCACGGTGCTGGCAGGGATCTCCGACGGTCTCGTCCGGCACGGCTACGACATCACCCTCTACAGCGTGACGTCCGACCGCGACGAGCGTCGACGCGTCGTCGGCGACAACCTGCGGCGTCGGCGCATCGACGCGGTGATCACGATCGCGCTGGACCTGGATGCCGAGGAGTCCGCGCTCGTCCGCGGTCTCGGCATCCCGGTGGTGTCGATCGGCGGCCCGAACCCCCTGCTGACGACCCTCACCGTGGACGACCGGGCCGTCGGCCGCGTCGCCACGACGCATTTGCTCGACCTCGGTCACCGGCGCATCGCGCACATCGGCGCCGACCTCGCGTCCGACGCGTCCGTCCCCGCGCTCCGTCGGCGCGGCTTCGACGAGGTGATGAGGGATGCCGCCGACGCCGAGCCCCGTTTCGAGCCCGCCGACTTCACGATCGAGGGCGGTTCGGCCGCGGCGACACGACTGCTGGCCGGGCCGACGCGCCCCACGGCGGTGTTCGCCGCCTCCGACGAGATGGCGATCGGCGCGATCCTCGCCGCGCGGGAGGCCGGACTGCGGGTGCCCGAGGACGTGTCGGTGATCGGCGTCGACGGGCACGAACTCGGGCGCTGGTTCGGGCTGACGACGGTCGACCAGTTCGCGCGCGGACAGGGCGGGCGGGCCGCCGAGGCCGTGCTCGCGGAGATCGACGGCGCCGAGCCCGAACGGCGGCGCGGCACCCTCCCGTTCGAGCTGCACGACCGCGGTTCGACCGCCCCGCCGCCCGCCTGACGCGGGCGGGCGGGCGTGGGGCCCGGGTCGGGAGCCCGGGGCCCGGGCGGGCAGGCGCGAGGC
>VGAV01000184.1 GCA_016870695.1 Actinomycetota bacterium
TCAACGCCGGCGGCGGCCCGCCGTGGTCGCGGTGACTTGCTCGCCGTTGATCCACACCGGGCCGGTGTGCCCCGTGTCGATCCCGCCCGCGATGTCCTCCGCCGTCCGGAGCTTGGCGACCTTGTGGATGAGCGCACCGAAGCCGATCTTCGCGACGATGTCGGCGACGCTCAGCAGGACCTGCGCCGTCGTGTAGGTGCCGGCGGTGACCGTGAAACCCTGGAAGGCGAACACGATCGGGTAGGCGAACCAGACGACCACCAGCAGCCCGACGGCGAGGGTGAACACCGGCAGGGCGGACGAACCCGCCAGGTCGCGGCGGGCGTGCATGAGCAGGAAGACGAACATGACGTACAGGCCGACCATGCACAGTCCGCTGATCGCGCCCCACACCCAGAGCGCGGTGACGTTCGTCCCGTCGTCCACGGCGATGCCGCCGATGAACCCGGTCACGATCATTCCGATGGCCAGGGCGATCCCGAGCGTGCGGTAGCGAGCCGCGCGATTGCCGACGACGGACGAGACGGCGACGAGCTCGACCACGAGGAGCGGCACGGTCACCGTCCAGTCGAAGTACCGCGGCGCCCAGCTGAGGACGGCGTCCGATGTCGCCGCCCAGCCCTGCGCGGTCTGCTCGTACCCGCTGTCGAACTTCAGAACGAGCACGATGTACGACAGGAACGCGACGATCGCGACGCACATGCCGGCGATGACGGCAGGTCGGTAGCGGACGGAGACCTCGTGCAAGGTCGTGAGCTGCCGCACGGCGAACGCGGCGAGCGCGAGCCCGGCCACGGCGAGGGCGTAGAAGACGAGAGAGTGTTGTCCGTCCGAGAGGGTGACCTGCCACAGGGCGTTGTCGTTCATGATTCCCCGATTCCTCGGGCCGCCGACGGCGACCGCTCCCTCGGTTATACGTCCGGCGTGCGCATGCTTCAGCCGGACCGGGACTCCTCACCGGGGGGAGTACTCTTCGCACCGCCGTCCCGCCCCGTGGGGGCACTAGCGTGGAGTGTGACAGCACGCAGACGGGCTCGACCGTCCGGTCGGCTCGAAGGAGGGGCGACGATGAACACGCGACACATCGCGCTTCCCGCCGTGACCGCGATGGCCGCCCTCGTGCTGAGCGGATGCAGCGGCGAGGTGTACGAGTCGGCCCCGACCGACACCGTCTACTGCGTCGACGCCGACAACACCATCGTCGACGAGGCCCAGTGCGACGACATCGACCCCACCGCCTCTCCGAGCCCGAACGGCGGGGGCGGGGGCGGGAGCGGCCTCCTCGCCTGGTTCCTCATCGGGCGATACGCCGGTGGATTGCAGCCGGGCACGACCCTGGACCCGTCGCTGTCGACGTCGCGGGTCGCAGCCGGGGATGCCTCCGCCCGACGCGCGGCGGGGCTGGCGGAGACGGGCCGCGTCTCGAACGGCATCTCGGCGTCGACGGGAAAGCCCGCGGGCATCGGGCGCGGAGCGGGCTCGGACGGCAAGCCGGGCGGCTTCGGCAACGGCAACGGCACGGGCGGCTGAGGTGCAGCGACGACTGATCGCCCCTCGTCCCGACTACCTGCAGCGCGTTCAGAGGGCCGGTCTCGTCTACACCCACGACGACCCCCGCAGCGACCACCCGGAGCTGTACCGATACTGGCGCGACGACGCCTACTACGAGTTCCGGCAGGCGGACGTCGAGGAGCTGCAGCGCGCCGCCTCGGCCGTGTTCGGCATGCTCGAGCAGGCGGGGGACTGGCTGCTGTCTCCCGCCGGCTCCTGGTACCTCCGGCGGTTCGAGATCCCGCCGCGGGCGATGCGCGCCGTCGTCGACAGCTGGAACGAGGAACCCGCCTGGGGGTCGGTCTACGGACGCTTCGACTTCCGCTTCGGGGGAGTGGACCACCCCGACGCGGCGATGCGCACCCCCCGGCTCTACGAGTTCAACGCCGACACCCCCACGTCGCTGGTGGAGTCCCTCGTGCAGTGGGACTGGTTCGAGGACAACCGCGACCGTTTCGTGCGGGAGGCCCCGGATGCCACCCAGTGGACGAACATGTACGAGGACCTGATCGCCGCGTGGCGGCGCAACCTCGCCCTCATCTCGGCGAAGCTCGGCTTCGAGCCCGTCGTCTACTTCGCCTGCAGCAACGCGGACCCGTCGCACGAGGACGAGATGAACACCCTGGTCCTCCGCGACACCTGCGAGCAGGCGGGCTTCGCGACCGAGACGATCTTCATCGAGAACCTGTGGTTGGGCGGAGACGACCGGTTCTACGCGGGGCAGGGCGGGGCCCACATCGACGTCCTGTTCAAGCTGTACCCGTGGGAGCATCTCGCCCGCGAGGCCAACGCCGACGCGATCTTCCTCGACATCGAGTCGATCGGATACGGCGGCCGCCCGTAGGCCGGGGGCACGGTCTGGATCGAGCCGCCCTACAAGATGCTCTGGAGCACGAAGGCGATCCTCCCCGTCCTGTGGCACCTGTTCGGCCGCACCGAGGACGGGCGGCGGTACCTCCTGCCCGCGTGGTTCGACGGCGACGAGCCGTTCGGCGTCCGCCGCACCGGCTTCGTCCGCAAGCCGATCCTCGCGCGTGAGGGGGCGGACATCGTCCTGACCCGTCCGAGCGGGACGACGGTCCGCGGCGAGGTGCAGGGGTACGGCGCAGAGGGCTTCGTCGTCCAGGAGCTCGCGGAACCGCCCGTCTTCCACCGCCGTGAGGAGGGTGTCGACGTGAGCACGGTCGTCGGGGTCTGGATGATCGACGGCGAGCCCTCGGGTCTCTGTGTCCGGGAGAGCCGCGGACCGATCACGGACAACTTCGCGAACTTCCTCCCGCACGTCGTCGCCGGCTGACCGGCGCACCTCCCCGGCGGCTCACCGGAGGACGGGATGCCACCGCGGTGGCATCCCTCATCCGTCAGACCCCCGCCGCTCCCACGGGCACCGCGGTGAGGAGCTCGTCGCGGACGAGGGCCGCGCCCGCCGCGAGGGCGCTCATCTTCTCCAGCGCGACCCGCCGGGGGAGAGGGGCCATGCCGCAGTTCGAGCTGGCGATGAGCTTGTCCGGATCGACGAACTCGAGGGCGCGGCGCAGCGTGCCCGCCACCTCCTCCGGCGTCTCCACGCGTTCGCCGGCGACGTCGACCGCCCCGATCATGACCTTCTTGCCGCGGAGGAGCTCCACGAGGTCGATCGGCACGTGCGACCCGTGGCTCTCGAGCGAGACGCCGTCGATACGCGAGCGCTGCAGCAGCGGGAAGGACTCCTCGTACTGCCGCCACTCGTCGCCGAGGGTCGCCTTCCAGTCGTTGTTCGCCTTGATGCCGTAGCCGTAGCAGATGTGCACGATGGTCTCGGCCCGGAGGCCCTCGGCCGCGCGCTCGAGCGCGGCGACGCCCCAGTCCTTCATCTCGTCGAAGAACACGTTGAAGGCCGGCTCGTCGAACTGTATGACGTCCACCCCGGCCGCCTCGAGCTCGCGCGCCTCCTGGTTGAGGATCGTCGCGAACTCCCAGGCCAGCTTCTCGCGACTGCCGTAGTGGTGGTCGGAGAGGGTGTCGATCATCGTCATGGGTCCGGGGAGCGCCCATTTGATCGGCCGATCCGTCTGCGCGCGGAGGAAGGCGGCATCCTGGACGAAGACCGGCTGACGACGGCTGACCTCTCCGACGACGGTCGGCACGCTCGCGTCGTACCGGTCGCGGATGCGCACCGTCTCGCGGTTCTCGAAGTCGACGCCGTCGAGATGCTCGATGAACGTGGTCACGAAGTGCTGGCGGGTCTGCTCGCCGTCGCTAACGATGTCGATGCCGCGCCGCTCCTGCTCGTGGACGGCGGCGCGCAGCGCGTCGTGCGTACCCTCGACGAGGACGTCGCCCTCGAGCTCCCACGGCGCCCAGAGGATCTCGGGCCGGGCCAGCCAGGCCGGCTTGGGGAGACTGCCGACCAGGGCGGTGGGCAGGATCGCCGCGGTCATCGGAGCACCGCTCCGAAGTCCGCCGACCACTCCTCGAGCGCGCGGCGGTGCGGGGTGACGAAGTGCTCCTCGGCGAAGCGGCCCTGGGTCACCGCGAGACGGCTCCGCTCCTCGCGGTCGTACTCGATGCCGGTGCGGACGAAGTCCGCGGCATCCAGGCTCGGACGGTAGACCTCGCCGGCCGGGGCGATGGCGTTGTAGATCTCCGGACGGTAGATCTTCTGGAACGTCTCCATCGTGGCGACGGTGCCGATCAGCTGCAGGTCGGTGAGCTCGTCCAGCGCGTCGCCGCGGTGGTAGAACGCCAGCGGTGCGACGCTGCCGTGCGGCATGAAGTAGCGCGCCCGGAGGCCCATCTTGGCGAAGTAGTCGTCGGTGAGGGACGTCGCGTCCTGGGCGTACTCGTGGCCGAGGACGGGGTGCACGCCCCCCGTGCGACGGTAGGTGCGGCTCGTGGAGACGCTGATGCAGATGACCGGCGACTCGGGGAACCGCTCCCGGTACGCCGCCGAGTCCACGAAGTGCTGGAAGAGCTTGCCGTGCACGTCGCCGAAGTCCTCCGGCACGGTGAACGTCGCCGCGTCGGCGTTTGCCGCGGGGAGGACGACGCTGAAGTCGTAGTCGCGGAGGTACGACGAGAAGTTGTTGCCGACCACCCCGTGGTGACGGATGCCGGTGACCGTGTCCACGATGTGCACGTCGAGCACCTCGATGACGGGGATGTGCTCGTCGTCGGCGCTGTCGGCGAAGCGCAGCTCCACCGAGACGATGTCGAGCTCGAGGCGGTAGCGGTCCCGCTCGGCGTCGTCCTGCACGGCCAGGTCGTGGAACCGCCGGTGCATCATCCCCAGAGCGCTCCGCAGGTTGCGCTGTCGTCCGTCGCCGCGCGCGAGGTTGGCGAAGTTCGTCGTGACGCGGGAGTTGTCGGCGGGGGCGTAGTCCTCGTCGAAACGGGTGGTGCGGATGCTGAACGTGATGTCGTTCGCCATGGGATGCCATTCGCTGGAGGTTCCGCGTCGGTCACGCGGCGGTCGGTGACTTCATGGTGCTCCCGGGGCACGGTCATCGGGTAATCCGATCGTTCTATGACGTCATATAGGATCGATCTATGCCTCGGACCGCGAGCGGGATCACGCTCCAGCAGCTGCAATACTTCATCGAGGTCGCGGCGGAGGGGTCGATCTCGGCCGCCGCCGACCTGCTGTACGTCTCGCAGCCGACGATGTCCGCCGCCATGAAGGACCTCGAAGGCCGGGTGGGACGATCGCTGCTGACCCGCTCGGCCCGCGGCGTCACGCTCACGACGGACGGCGTCGAGTTCCTCGGCTACGCCCGTCAGGTGGCGGAGCAGGCGGAGCTCCTCGAACAGCGCTACCTCGGACGGCCCCCGTCCCGACGCCTGCTCGGCGTGTCCGCGCAGCACTACTCGTTCGCCGTCGACGCCTTCGTCCGCATGGTCAAGGCCACCCCCGCGGCGGAGTACGAGTTCTCCCTGCGCGAGACGCGCACCTTCGACATCATCGAGGACGTCCGCACGCTCCGCAGCGAGCTCGGCATCCTGTTCCGCAACGACTTCAACCGCAACGTGCTCGACAAG
>VGAV01000185.1 GCA_016870695.1 Actinomycetota bacterium
GACGATGACCTGCGCGACGTCGGCGTGGTCGTCGATGAAGTCCTCGGTGGCGTTGAGGAAGCCGTAGGAGTTGAAGTCGACGTTGCGGTACAGCAGCTTCGCCCCCGACTCGGCCTCGGCGCCCGCCATGATCGGGTCCAGACCCGCCCAGGCGTCGACCGAGCCGGCCTCGAGGGCGGCACGGCCGTCGGCGTGCTGCAGGTTCTGCAGCTGCACGTCGCCGATGCCGAGACCCTCGGTCTCGAGCGCCTGCAGGAGGAAGAAGTAGGGGTCGGTGCCGGGTGTCGCGGCGACGGACCGGCCGGCCAGGTCGGCGACCGAGGTGATGTCGCTGTCGGCGGGGACGACGAGGGCCGACCACTCCGGCTGCGAGTAGATGTCGATGACCTTGATGGGCGAGCCGTTCGCGCGGGCGAGCAGCGCCGCGGAGCCGGCGGTCGAGCCGACGTCGATCGACCCGGCGCGGAGGAACTCGTTCGCCTTGTTCGACCCGGCCGACTGCACCCACTCGACGGTGACGCCGTCGCCGAGGGCCTCTTCGATCAGGCCCTGGTCGCGGACGATCAGGCTCAGCGGGTTGTAGGTCGCAAAGTCCAGCGACAGCGAGTCGGTCGACCACTCGGCGCCCTCGGCGGAGCCGGCCGCCGCGGGCGCGCTCGAGGCGTTCTCGCCCGAGAGGCACCCGGAGAGCAGGAGCATCATCGCCCCGGCGATCGCGGTCGCGGGGACGATACGGCCAGACAGGGTGCTCATCGGTTCTCCTGGAGAAGGGGGTGGGAGGACG
This sequence comes from Actinomycetota bacterium, assembly GCA_016870695.1. GTDB lineage: Bacteria > Actinomycetota > Actinomycetes > Actinomycetales > Microbacteriaceae > Microbacterium. The sequence goes on from VGAV01000185.1 coordinate 785, forward strand.
TCACCCCGAGCCCCGCGAGGAGCTCGGAGCGCAGACGAATGAAATCGTGGGCCGCGCGGTCGCGGGGGCGGCCGCCGGGCACCGTCGTGACGCTCACGACGGAGGAGGCGGCCGGGTCGTCGCCGAGGGCGCGCAGCAGCACGACCCGGTCGGCGAGGTAGAGGGCCTCCTCGACGTCGTGCGTGACGAGCACGACGGTCGTCGGACGGGCGGCGTGCACCTCGAGCAGGAGGTCCTGCATGCGCAGGCGCGTCAGCGCGTCCAGCGCGCCGAACGGCTCGTCCAGCAGGAGCACCTCGGGGTCGCGCGCCAGCGCCCGGGCGAGCGACGCCCGCTGGGCCATCCCGCCCGACACCTCGCGCGGCCGGCGCGTCGCGGCGGCCTCCAGGCCCACGAGGGCGAGCAGCTCGGCCACGCGGGCGTCCACGGCGGTGCGGTCTCCCCCGCGACGCAGGCCGAGGGCGACGTTCTGGGCGACCGTGCGCCACGGGAGCAGACGGGGCTCCTGGAACGCCACGGCCGTGCGGTCGTCGGTGTCGCGCACCGCGGTGCCGTCGACGGTGATGCCGCCGGAGGTGGCGGCATCCAGTCCCCCGAGGAGACGCAGGAGGGTCGACTTGCCGCACCCCGAGGGGCCGATGACCGCGACGATCTCGCCGGCGGTCAGATCGAGGTCGACGCCCCGCAGGACCGCGTGAGGACCCTGCGCCGTCGGGAACGTCCGGCCGACCTGCTGCAGGGCGACGACGCCCGGCCGCGCCGAGGAGGCGGGGCCGGGACGCGCGCCGTCCGCGGGCACGGCGGAGAGGGCGGAGGCGGGGGGCATGCCCTCAGCATGGCGGGGTCGTGCCGCGCGATCGAACCGGGCGTAATGTGACGAAACCTGGGCGGGATCAGCGGGCCGCGAGGGCGACGACCTCGGCGGCCGCCGACGCCACGTCCTCGTTCACGACCCGGTAGTCGAACTCGTTCTGCGCGGCCAGCTCCACCCGCGCGGTGCGCAGACGGCGGGCGCGCTCCTCCGCGTCCTCGGTGCCGCGGCCCACCAGCCGCTGGACGAGCTCGTCCCAGCTCGGCGGCAGCAGGAACACCAGCGTCGCGCGGGGGTCCGCCGCGCGGACCTGACGGGCGCCCTGCAGGTCGATCTCGAGCAGCGCGGTGCCGCCCTCGGCCAGCACCTTCTCGATCGGGCCGCGGGGCGTGCCGTAGCGATGGTGGTTGTGCACCGTGGCGTACTCGAGGAGCGCGCCGGTCGCGATCAGGCGGTCGAACTCGGCGTCGTCCATGAAGTAGTAGTGCTCCCCCTCGACCTCGCCCGGGCGGGGCGCGCGCGTGGTCGCCGACACCGACAGGTGGATCTCGGGGTGATGCTCCTTGATGTGCGCGGCGACCGTCCCCTTACCGACGGCCGTCGGTCCCGCCAGCACCACGAGGCGGCTGCGGCCCGCGCGGGGGCGCGGCTCCGGCCATCGGGTGTCGAGGAAGTCGCGCAGGGCGTCGCGCTGCCGCGTGCCCAGGCCGCCGAGGCGCTTGACCGGGGAGATCCCCAGGGAGGCCAGGATGCGGTCGCGCTTGCCCTCGCCGATTGCGGGGATCGCGGTGAGGAACTCCGTCACGCGCATCGCGCCGGCCGGGGACGCGGGGTCCGCCAGGGCGCGACGGAGCAGCTCCTGCGGGGAGATCACGCGCGTGGACACGTCGCGCTTGAGCGCGGCGCGCTCGCGGCGCGCGGCGACGGCGCGGCGCGACGCGGCGGCGCGATCGACCTCGGGCGGACGACGTTCTTCAGCCATGCGTGTTCTCTCGGTACAAGGCGGCGCGGGCGGTGATGCGGTCGGCCACGCGGTCCGGGCCGACGGCGAGGATGCTGCGGCTCTCGTTGGCCACGACCGCCCCTGCGACGTAGCCGAACAGCCGGGAGAGGTCGGCGGGCTCGGCACCCTGCGCCCCGAACCCCGGCGCGAGGATGGGCATGCCCGCCAGCGTCATATCGCCGAGGCCGAAGTCGGCACGGTCGACCGTGGCGCCCACGACGACGCCGATCGACCCGAGCGCGCCGGGCAGGCCGATGTTGGCCTCGTTCACGTCGCGCGCGACCCGCGCGGCCACGTGCTCGTCGTCACCGATGGCCAGGGCGTCGTCGACGCGCGCGCTCTGCAACGCACGGGCCTCCGGGTTGCTCGTCGCGGCGAGGACGAACGCCCCCTTGCGGGCCCGCAGCGCCAGCGCGAGGGTGGCGCGGAGGGAGTCGGGCCCGAGGTAGGGCGTCAGCGTCACCGCGTCGGCCTCCAGCGGCGACCCGGGCTCCAGCCAGGCGGCGGCGTAGCCCTCCATCGTCGTGCCGATGTCGCCGCGCTTGGCGTCCGCGATCACGAGCAGCCCGGCGGCGCGGGCCGCGGCCATCACGTCCTCCAGGGCGGCGAAGCCCCGCGACCCGTACCGCTCGTAGAAGGCGACCTGCGGCTTGACCACGCCCACGCGGCCCGCGGCGGCCTCGACCACCCGAAGACCGAGCTCGCGCGCGCCGTCTGCCGTGGCATCCAGCCCCCACGCCGACAGCAGTGCGGCGTGGGGGTCGATGCCGACGCAGAGCGCGCCGTGCGTGTCGAGGGCGGCGCGGAGGCGCTGGCCGAACGTCTCGCTCACAGACGACCGGCGCGGTCGACGGCGTACTCCTGCAGGCTCCGCACGTCGAACCCGTCCTTGACGGCGCCGAGGGCGCTCACCGCGGCACCGAGCACCGCCATGGTTGTGAACAGCGCCTTGTCGGCGGCCACGGCCGCCGCGCGGATCTCGTAACCGTCGGCGCGGGCGGTGCCGCCGCTGGGGGTGTTGACGATCATGTCGATCTCCCCCGCATTGATGAGGTCGACGATGTTCTGCTGACCGTTCTCCTGCGTCTCCGAGTACTTCTCCACCACGCGCACGCGGATGCCGTTCCGCGCGAGGATCTCCGCGGTGCCCTCGGTCGCGACGAGGTCGAAGCCGAGCTCCTGCAGGCGGTGGGCCGGCAGGATGACGGCGCGCTTGTCGGCGTCCGCGACCGAGATGAAGACCGTGCCCGAGGTCGGCATGCCGCCGTACGCGGCGTCCTGGCTCTTGGCGAACGCGGTCGGGAAGTCGCGGTCGATGCCCATGACCTCGCCCGTGGAGCGCATCTCGGGACCGAGGACCGAGTCGACGGTGTGCCCGTCCGCGGTGCGGAACCGCTTGAACGGCAGCACGGCCTCCTTGACGGCCACCGGGGCGTCCAGCGGCACGCGCGAGCCGTCGTTCTCGGGCAGCAGGCCCTCGGCGACGAGCTCCGCCACGGTGCTGCCGGCCATGATGCGGCTGGCGGCCTTGGCGAGGGGGATGCCGAGCGCCTTCGACACGAACGGGACCGTACGGCTGGCGCGGGGGTTCGCCTCGATGACGTAGAGCACGCCGGCCGAGATCGCGAACTGCACGTTCAGCAGGCCGCGGACGCCGACGCCCTCCGCGATGGCGAGAGTCGCCTCGCGGACGCGGTCGATCTCGGTGCGGCCGAGCGAGACCGGCGGGAGCGTGCAGGACGAATCGCCGGAGTGGATGCCGGCCTCCTCGAGATGCTCCATGACGCCGCCGATGTAGAGGTCGGTGCCGTCGTAGAGCGCGTCGACGTCGAGCTCCACGGCGTCGTCGAGGAACCGGTCCACGAGCAGCGGGAGGCCCGGGCCGATGATGGCCTGGTCGGCGACGCGGACGAAGTAGTCGCGCAGCGCCTCGGTCGAGTAAACGATCTCCATGCCGCGGCCGCCGAGCACGAAGCTGGGACGGACGAGCACGGGGTAGCCGATCTCCTCGGCCACCTCGACCGCGCCCTCGACGTCGATCGCGGTGCCGTTGCGCGGCGCGATGAGACCGGCGTCGTCGAGCAGACGCGAGAACAGCTCGCGCTCCTCGGCGAGGTCGATGGCGGCGGGGCTCGTGCCGAGGATCGTGTAGCCGGCGGCCTCGATGCCCTTGGCCAGGCCCAGCGGCGTCTGGCCGCCGAGCTGGCAGACGACGCCGAGGATCTCACCGGACTGCGCCTCGGCGTGCAGCACCTCCAGCACGTCCTCGAGCGTCAACGGCTCGAAGTACAGGCGGTCGGAGGTGTCGTAGTCCGTCGACACGGTCTCGGGGTTGCAGTTGACCATGACGGTCTCGTACCCGGCCTCGGCCAGCGCGAACGAGGCGTGCACGCACGAGTAGTCGAACTCGACACCCTGGCCGATGCGGTTGGGGCCCGACCCGATGATGACGACCTTCGTCCGCTCGGACGGCGTGACCTCGGTCTCGGCGTCGTAGCTGGAGTAGTGGTACGGCGTGAGCGCGGGGAACTCCCCCGCGCAGGTGTCGACGGTCTTGTAGACCGGGCGCACGTCCAGCGCGTAGCGGGTCTCGCGCACCTCGGCCTCGTCGAGACCGCGCAGCTGCGCGATCTGGACGTCGCTGAAGCCGTGCTCCTTGGCGAGGCGCAGGGTCGCCGCATCCAAATCGCCCGCCTGACGGATCGCCTCGGCGACCTCGTTGATCAGGACGATCTGGTCGATGAACCACGGGTCCATCGCCGTCGCGTCGAAGGCCTGCTCGGGGGTCGCGCCGAGGCGAAGCGCCTGCTGCAGGACGACGATGCGGCCGTCGGTCGGCGTCTTCGCGATCTCGAGCAGCTCCTCGACCGAGCGGCTCTCGTCGCCCCAGTGGAAACTCGAGCCGCGCTTCTCGAGGGAGCGCAGCGCCTTCTGCAGCGCCGTCGTGTAGTTGCGGCCGATCGCC
>VGAV01000186.1 GCA_016870695.1 Actinomycetota bacterium
TCTGCGCCTGCTTCTCGCTCGACTCCATCGACGCCTTGCGCCGGATCTTGTCGTTGTCGGGCGCCTTCTTCATCGCGTTGCGCACGCCCTGGCTCGACCACTCCCGCTGCGTCCGGGCGCGGGCGACGAGGTCGGCCTTCTTCTCGGCGAACTCGTCGTACTTCTCGCGGGCGTGCCGGCGGACCGTCGCCCGCTCCTCCAGATACGCGTCGTAGCCGCCGCCGTAGACGCGGTGGGTGTTCTGGGCGAGGTCGAGCTCGAAAACGCGGGTCACCGCCCGGGCCAGGAACTCGCGGTCGTGGCTGACGAGCACGACGCCTCCGCGCAGGCCGCGCACGAACGTCTCGAGGCGCTCGAGGCCGTCCAGATCGAGGTCGTTGGTCGGCTCGTCGAGCAGGGCGATGTCGAAGCGCGACAGCAGCAGCGCAGCGAGGCCGACGCGGGCGGCCTGACCGCCGGACAGTCCCGTCATCAGCGCGTCAGCGCCGACGGAGAGGCCGAGGTCGGCGAGGACGATCGGCATGCGCTCGTCCAGGTCGGCGGCGCCGCTCGCGAGCCAGCGCTCCAACGCCGAGGCGTAGGCGTCGTCGGCCCCGGGCACCGAAGGGTCGCCGAGGGCGGCGGCCGTGGCATCCATCTCCCGCGTCGCCGCGGCGCATCCGGTGCGACGGGCGATGTACGCGGCGACGGTCTCGCCGGGGACGCGCTCGTGCTCCTGCGGGAGCCACCCGACGAAGGCGTCGGCCGGCGCGAGGGACACGGTGCCGGCCTGCGGGTCGTCGACGCCCGCGAGCAGGCGCAGGAGCGTCGACTTGCCGGCCCCGTTGGCTCCGACGACGCCGACGACGTCGCCCGGCGCGACGGTGAGGTCGACCCCGTCGAAGAGCGTGCGGTGTCCGTAGCCCCCGGCGAGGCCCTGTGCGACGAGGGTGGCGGTCATCCCTCGATTCTCGCAGGCCCGTCGCCGCGGCCCTGCGCCCGGTCTTCGGGCGCACACCCGCCAGTAAACGCTCCCTCGTGGCGGAAACGCCGTGCCACGTCGTGTCCACCGGCGGAGGGCGTTTACTGACCAGGAACCCCGCCGCGACCGGGGGCCGCGGACGTCAGGTCCAGCGGTCGACGCCGCCCCAGCCGCCGACCCAGGCCTCCAGGTGCGGCTCCTCCCGCAGCACGTGGACACCGGATGCCGTGAGTGTCCCGGTCGTGAAGCCCGCGTCGGTCCCCCACCGGGTCGCACGGCGCCGCGCGCGGCGCGAGGTCGCGGCACCGACCGGCTCGCCGTCCGCGGCCCGCAGCTCGAATCCGCCCTCGGACCCCTGCCCCAGCGCGGACAGTCGCGCCGCCAGCTCGTCCGCCCCGTCGATCGCGACGGCCCGGTCCAGCCGCAGCACCACCCGCGCGTCGGGGAGGCCGTCGGCGGCCCGGCGCAGCCGCGGGTCCGCGGCGGTGAGCACCCGCGGGTCCGCGGCGACAGGCGGCGACGGGTCGGCGTCCAGCACAACCGTCGCCCGGGGGAAGGCCGCCAGCACGGCGTCGACGCACAGGAACGCCGCCGCCGGCGACGGGTCCCCCGTCAGGTGCACGACGAGGTCGGGCACGGCGGGCATCACCCCGCGCCCGCGCGAGCCGTCGACGGGGATGGCGTCGGCCAGGCGGAGCGTCTGCCGGTTTCCCTCGCGGGCCCGGTCCTCGCTCGAACGCCCGGCCCAGTCCGGTCCGTCGTGCCAGGCGACCGCCGCCGGCACGTGCGCGAGCACCGCGCCGGCCTGCCACGCGCGGTGCGCCCACTCCCAGTCTTCGCCGCCGTAGGAGGTGAAGCCCTCGTCGAAGCCGCCGATCTCGTCGAACAGCGCCCGCGAACAGGCGAGTACGGCGCTGATGACGAAGCGGTACGAGCGGTCGTCGGCGTGCAGTAGGTCGCCGCTGCGGGCGTAGGCGTCGCGCAGCCAGTCCGGCTCCGGCAGTTCCCGGGCCGGTCCGACCTCCGCGAGCGGCGCGTCCGGCGCGACCCCGCCGAGATCGGCGTGACGGCGGCGACCGACCGTCACGGCCTCGGGCAGGAGCGCGGGCAGGCGGGTCAGGGCGCGCACGTATCCGGGCTCGGGCGCGGTGTCCGCGTCGAGGAAGCACAGCACATCCCCCGTCGCGGCGGCCGCACCCAGGTTCCGCGCGGCGGCGGCCCGGAACCCCCGGTCCTCCTGCCGCACAAGGAGCACCCCGTCGGGCACGACGGGGGCGATCGGGGAGCCGTCGTCCGCGACGACGATCTCGAGCAGGTCCCGCGGGTGGTCCTGTCGCCGCAGGGCCGCGAGGGTACGGGAGAGCTCCTCCGGCTGGTCGTAGTGCGTCACGACGACGCTCACCCGCGGCGGGACCGGCTCGACCCCGCCGACGAGGTCCCAGCGGTTCCCGGGGACCCACGGCGCCCCGGGCTCCCACCCCGCGCCGTCGTCCGGCCGGCTCACGCGAGACCCTCCGCCCACCAGCGGAGGTACGCGCCCGCGGCGTCCGCGCGCCCGTGCGGGAGCGGATGGATGCCGTGCCACGTGCGCCCCGGCTCGGCGACGGCGCCCCGCACCTCCGACGCGAGGGCGTCGGGCTCGACGGGGCGGAGAGTCCCCGGTCGCAGCTCCGCCATCTCGTCGACGTAGCGGTTCCGGACGGCCAACGGAGTGCGGCCCCACCCGATCCACGACGCCAGCGAGCCGGACGCCGAGACGTGTCGGTGGGCGATCACCGGGACGGCCACGGCGCGGGCCCGTGCGGCCATCGCCGCGTCGTCGAGCCACCCGGTCACCTCGACGTCCACGCCGGCCGCCGCGGCACGACGGACGAACGCCTCCAGGTCGCCCGCGTGTCCGTCCGACGCGCGTCCGAGCACGCTCACGCGCGGCACGCCCGCCGCGACCGCCGCCGCGAGCGCCTCGTCGTGCCCCTTGCCGGGATAGAAGTAGCCGAGCACGCCCACCGACCCGTCGGGCGGCGGCGCGGGCAGGGACGGGGCGGCATCCACGGGGAGGGGGACGACCGCGACCGGCCCGTCCCACACGTCCTCCTCGGCGAGCAGCGTCCGCTCGTGCGCGCTGTTGACGGCCACGCCGCGGGCGGCGCGGACGACGGACCGGTAGAACGCCCGGCGGCGCGGCCGGTTGCGCTCGCCGTCGGACTCCTGCGGCACGTCGTGCAGAGTGACGGAGAGGGGATGCCGCCGCGCCAGGGCCTCGACGACCGTCGCGGCCTCCTCGGGCGAGGTGCCCCACAGCCGGTCGGTGACGTGGGCGTGCACGGGCGTGCCGGGCGGCAGCGACGCGAGCCCGTCCGGGGCGATCACGCGGGCCCGCGGGTCGAGGCCCACCACCTCGGCCGCGATCTCGCGGGCGTACATGGCGACGCCGTGGGGACCGGGGTGGGCCAGCAGGACCGGGGGCGCGAGCTCGGGGAGGACGGACGACCCCGACTCGGCGGTGCCGCTCACGCCGCCCTCCATCGGGTGATCAGCGGGGCGAGACGCTCGACCGCCGCGGCGACGAACGCGGGGTGCGCGGCGTACCAGTCGAGATGGGCGGCTCGCACGGCCTCGACCGACAGCTCCGCCCCCGCGACGATCCAGTCCGGTCGCGGGGCGTCGTCGAGGTCCCATGCGTCGAGCACCCAGGGCTCCAGGGGCGCGCGCACCCCTGCGAGGATGGGCCGCCCGGGGTCGACGGCCGTGCCCGGCGCACCGAGCGCGGCGACCACGCGGTCGCCCAGCGGCATCCAGATCGCATTCCCCGGGTGGTTGACGGTGCGGGCGAGGTCCACCACGACCGGAGACAGCAGGTCGGATGCCACGATGTCGATGCCGAGAGCCTCGCGGCGGCGCAGCTCCACGACCGAGGCGTCGGCGACCTCGCGCACGCTCTCGCGCGACAGCTCCCGGGCGACCGGGAGACCGGCGGCCTCGGCCAGGACGCGCACGTCGTGGTAGGCCACGAGCGGCGGGTCCTCGTCGACGCCCGGCACGCGGATGGCCGCCTGGAACGGGTACAGGCCCCCGAAGCGGACGATCGGCACGGTGAGCGAGCGCGCGTGCGACGGCAGGGCCGCACGCAGCTGCGCGGTGCCGAGCGGCAGGCCGTGGTAGTCGTCGCGGATGGGCTGCGCGACGAGCCAGGACGCGCCCGCGAGCAGGCGGTGCAGGTGAACGGCGTCCTCGGGGGTGAGCTCGTGGACGGCGGGGATGCGGACGCCGGGGAGGGCGTCGGACGACACGACCAGACGCAGCGACTCCGCCTGGCAGTTGCCGACGACCAGGCCATATCCCGCAGGAGGCGCCTCGTCGCCGTAGAAGACGGCATAATGCCGGCGCCTCGCTATCACCGCCTCGCCGTGATCCGCAAGGCTTCCCGGCCCGATCCTCTCGCCACGCATGATGTGAACGTAGCCGTCGGCCGTTTCGCGCTCCCAACCGCCCCGTTGCATTGCGAACGCCCCGGCGATGCGGTAGCGCACCGCCGGAGCAGCACGACGAGGAGGAGACAAGATCGACGCACCACTCATCCCGCCTGTCCGGGTCGCCGCGGTCCCCGCAGCCCACCCGTACGTCCGGGCGGTGACCGACCCTTCGCGTGTCGCGCTGCTGGCCGATCCCCCGCCGCCCGGAGCGGAGCCGGGGCAGTGGTGGCCGCCGCAGGTCCTGCTGCCCTCGTGGCTCGAGGCGCACGCGAACGGGATCGACCTCGTGCACCTGCACTTCGGTCTCGAGTCGTACTCCCCCGAGGAGCTGTCGGCCGCGGTCGCGACGATGAGACGGCTCGGCCTCCCCCTCGTCTACACGGTGCACGATCTCGAGAACCCGCAGCTGGAAACGCAGGAGGCCCACCGCGCGGCCCTCGACGTCGTGATCGGCGCGGCGGACCAGCTCATCTCCCTCACCCCGACGGTCGACGCCGAGGTGCGACGCGTCTTCCACCGTGCGACCACGGTGCTCCCCCACCCCACGCTGCTCGCTGAGGAGGCCCCGACCGGAACCGCGCGGCGCGTGACCCGGATCGGCGTCCACCTCCGCGACCTGCGTCCCAACATCGACGGCGTCGGCACCACCGCGACGCTGGTGCGGGCCATCGCCGACCTGCGCGCCCAGGGAGCCCATGTGGAGGGGGTCGTCCGAATGAACGAGAAGGTGCGCGACGCCGACGCGGCGGCATCCATCGAGCTCCTCGTCGCCAACACGGAGGGGGTCGCCGTCGAACGGGGGCCGCGCCTGGGCGACGCCGAGCTCTCCGCCTGGCTCGCCGACCTCGACGCGTGCCTGCTGCCCTACCGGCACGGGACGCAGTCCGGCTGGGCCGAGCTCTGCTACGACCTCGCCGTGCCGGTCGTCGGGACGCGCGTGGGCCACATGGCCGCGCAGCATCCCGAGGACTACCACGCCTTCGCCGTCGGCGACCCGCTGTCGCTGGAGCGCGCGATCATCGACGCGATCGCCCCCGCGTGGTCGACGCCCGGGTCGCCGCGGCGCGCCGCCGAGGTG
>VGAV01000187.1 GCA_016870695.1 Actinomycetota bacterium
GTGGTCGTTCATCTCGCCCAGACCCTTGTAGCGCTGGATGCCGTTGTCCTTCGGGATGCGGCGGCCGGCGGCCTGCCCCTGGACGAGCATGGCGTCGCGCTCGCGGTCGCTGTAGGCGTACTCGTGCGCGTGGTTGCTCCACTTGAGGCGGTAGAGCGGCGGCTGCGCGAGATAGACGTACCCGGCCTCGATGAGCCCGCGCATGTAGCGGAACAGCATCGTCAGGAGCAGCGTCGTGATGTGCTGACCGTCGACGTCGGCATCGGCCATCAGCACGATCTTGTGGTACCGCGCCTTGGCCATGTCGAAGTCCTCGCCGATGCCCGTGCCGAAGGCCTGGATCATCGCCTGGACCTCCTTGTTGCCCAGGGCGCGGTCGAGGCGCGCGCGCTCGACGTTGAGGATCTTGCCGCGGAGGGCGAGGATCGCCTGCGTGTGCGGGTCGCGGCCCTGCACGGCGGAGCCGCCGGCCGAGTCGCCCTCGACCAGGAAGATCTCGCTGATCGACGGGTCCTTCGAGGTGCAGTCCTTGAGCTTGTCGGGCATCGCGGCCGACTCGAAGACGCTCTTGCGACGCGCGGTCTCGCGCGCCTTGCGGGCGGCGAGACGTGCGGTGGCCGCATCGATCGCCTTGCGGATGATGTTCTTCGCCTGGCCGGGGTTGCGGTCGAACCAGTCGCCGAGCTTGTCGCCCACGACCTTCTGCACGAACGCCTTCGCCTCCGTGTTGCCCAGCTTGGTCTTGGTCTGACCCTCGAACTGCGGCTCCGACAGCTTGACCGAAATCACCGCGGTGAGCCCCTCGCGGATGTCGTCGCCGGTGAGGTTGTCGTCCTTCTCCTTGAGGAGGTTGTTGGCGCGCGCGTACCGGTTCACGAGCGTGGTCAGCGCCGCGCGGAACCCCTCCTCGTGCGTGCCTCCCTCGTGGGTGTTGATCGTGTTCGCGTACGTGAAGACGTTCTCGGTGTAGGCCGTGGTCCACTGCATCGCGAGCTCGAGGGCGATCTTGCGGTCGGTGTCCTCCGACTCGACCTCGATGATCTCGTCGTTGACGACGTCGGCCTTGCGCACGCGGTTGAGGTGCTCGACGTAGTCGACGAGGCCGCGCTCGTAGAGGAAGGTGTCGTGACGGGCCTCGGTGACCTCTTCGCCCGGCTCGCCCTCGGTGACGACGGACTGCGGCCGCTCGTCGCGCAGGCTCAGGCGCAGCCCCTTGTTCAGGAACGCCATCTGCTGGAAGCGCGTGCGCAGCGTGTCGTAGTCGAAGTCGATGGTGTCGAAGATGGTGGCATCCGGCCAGAAGGTGATCGTCGTGCCGGTGCTGTCGCTCTCCTCGCCCTTCGCCAGCGGGGCCAGGGGCACGCCGCCGTCGCGGAACGACTGGCGCCACACGTGGCCCTGTCGCTTCACCTCGACCTCGAGACGCGTGGACAGGGCGTTCACGACCGACGAGCCGACGCCGTGCAGACCCCCCGACACGGCGTATCCGCCGCCGCCGAACTTTCCACCGGCGTGCAGGACCGTCAGGACGACCTCGACCGTCGACTTGCCCTCCGTGCGGTGCATGTCGACCGGGATGCCGCGGCCGTTGTCGACCACGCGGACGGCGCCGTCGCTGAGGATGGTGACGTCGATGGTGTCGCAGTAGCCGGCGAGGGCCTCGTCGACGGAGTTGTCGACGATCTCCTGCACCAGGTGGTGCAGACCGCGCTCACCGGTCGAGCCGATGTACATGCCCGGACGCTTGCGGACGGCCTCCAGACCCTCGAGCACCTGGATGGCGTCTGCCCCGTACTCGTTGGGAACCTTGGTCGATGCCTTCTCGGGTTCCTCGGAAACGATGTCGGGGTTCTCTGACGTCATGAGTTCGCGCGCTCCAGATGGTTTCGTCGGACTCTCCATCCTACCGCGCGAGGGTCGTTTCGAGCGCGTGTACGCCCCGTGACGGGCTGAAAAAGGATCCGATCGATCCGGATGAGGGTCTAGCCGTAGGTATCGCGCGGACCGCGGCCTTGAACGGCTCTCGGCCCCCATTTCCACGAGGGGACGTCCGGCCCCACGAAGCGGATCGCCTCGACCCCCGCCTCGGGGAATCGCCGGATGATCTCCGAGAGGATGTGCGCGCGCATGAGCTGGAGCTGCTTCGCCCATGCCGTGGAGTCCGCCTGCACGGTCAGCGTGCCGGCGTCGAGGGCGACCGGACGGGTGTGCGCCGCGGTGTCCGCGCCGGCCACGTCGTGCCACGTGCGGACGAGGTCCTCGCGCGCCAGCTGCGGCTCCCACCCCGACGACTGCGTCAGGGCGGAGAGGACGTCGCCGAGGCCCCGCGGGTCCCGACCGGGCGTGAACGGCGCGTTCTCGTCGTCGGTGTTCCGTCGGCGGCGCGTGCGCTTGCGGTAGGGCGACGGCTCCAGGCCCCGGAAACGCAGGTACGTCGCCAGGGTCTCCGGCAGCTCGCCGTCGTCACTCATCGCCGGCCTTGATCTGCCCCGCCTCGACGCGCACGACGTGGGCGCGCAGACCCTCGGGCACGTCCTCCTCGACCGCCGAGGTGACGATGACCTGCTCGTAGCCGCCCGCGAGCTCCGCCAGTCGCGTGCGCCGGCCGGCGTCGAGCTCGGCGAACACGTCGTCCAGGATGAGCACCGGGTCGCCCAGGCGGGACTCGGCGCGCAGGAGCTCGGCGGATGCCAGGCGGAGCGCCAGCGCCACCGACCAGGACTCGCCGTGGGAGGCGTAGCCCTTCACCGGCAGGCCCCGCACCTTCAGGACGAGGTCGTCGCGGTGCGGTCCGACCAGGGTGAGACCGCGATCGAGCTCGGCCGGGCGCCGGAGGGCGAGAGCGGCGCGGAACTGGTCGGCGAGCGGTGCCCCCGAGCCGGCGGCATCCATCGACTCCCCCTCCTCGGGATCGGCCCCGCCCACGGACAGCGCCCATTCCAGGCGCGGATCGTGGTCGGCGCCGGCGATGGCGGCGTAGGCGTCCGAGACCGGGGAGGCGAGATCGGATGCCAAGGCGAGGCGGGCCTCGATCACCTCGGTGCCGAGGGCGACGAGCTTCTCGTCCCAGACGTCGAGGGTGCCGAGGGCGTCGCCACGGATCCCGCGCGCGCGAGCGGACTTGAGCAGCGCGGTGCGCTGGCGCACGACGCGGTCGTAGTCGCCGAGCACCCCGGCCATGCGAGGGGTGCGCTGCACGATCAGCTGGTCCGCGAAACGGCGACGCGCGGACGGGTCGCCGCGCACGATCTGCAGGTCCTCCGGGGCGAAGAGCACCACCTGCGCGTACCGCGGCAGCTCGGAGGTGCGGACGTTGACCCCGTTCACGCGCGCCTTGTTGGCGCCCTGCCGGTTCAGCTGCAGCTCGAGCAGGACGCTGCGCTCCCCGTGGGCGAGACGGGCGCGCACGATCGCGGCGTCCTGACCGTCGCGGACCATCGGAGCGTCCGAAGACACGCGGTGCGAGCCGAGCGTGGCCAGATAGGCGACCGCCTCGACGAGGTTCGTCTTGCCCTGACCGTTGCGGCCCACGAAGACGTTCGCCCCGGCCGCCAGCGAGACGTCGGCACCCGCGTAATTGCGGAAGTCCTTCAGTCCCAGCTGCTCCACGATCACCGAGTCAGACTACCCGCCGGCTCCGACACCGACACCGGGGGCGACCGCTCAGCGCAGGAGCAGGTTCGGCTGCAGCAGGTACTTGAACGTGCCCTCGCCGCCCTTGTCGACCGAGGTCTGCGGGGTGACGAGCACGGGGCTGAGCTTGTTCGCGTTGTCGCTCGAGGTGAACGTGATGCGCGTGAACTCGCTGCGGACCGCACCGAGCGACTCGAGCAGGTACTGCGGGTTCAGGCCGAGGGTGACCTCGTCGCCCACGAGCGTCGCGTCGACGGACTCCGTCGCCCGCGCCTGCTCGGTGCCGGAGGCGTCCATCGACACGCCCTCGGGGCCGAAGGTGAAGCGCAGCGGCGCGGAGCGGTCGAGGACCAGCGCGACGCGGCGCACGGCCTCGGCGAGCTCGGCGGTGTTGACGACGCTGTGGTGCTCGGTCTGCTCGGGGAACAGGCGGCGCACGGGCGGGAAGTTGCCCTTGATGAGCAGCGACGTGACCGTCTTGTTGCCGGACGAGAAGGCGATGATCTCGCGGTCGCCGGAGCCGGAGAACGCGATCGAGATGTCACCGCCGTGCGCGAAGGTCTTGCCGACCTCCTGCAGCGTGCGGGCGGGGACGAGGGCCGACGTGGTCTCGTCGCCGGCGGCGGCGCCGCCGTCCCACGGGATCTCGCGCAGGGCGACGCGGTAGCGGTCGGTGGCGACGAGGCTGAGGCGCGTGCCGGACACCTCGAGCTGGACGCCCGTGAGGACGGGGGTGACGTCGTCGCGAGAGGCGGCGAACGCGACCTGCGCGATAGCGGTCGCGAACTCGTCGGCGGGGACGAGGCCGGACTCGCCGGTGACCTCGGGGATGGCCGGGTACTCCTGGACGGGCATCGACGCGAGCGTGAACCGTGCGGAGCCGCAGGTGAGCAGGATGCCGCCGTCGTCGTCGACCGCGATCTGGATGGGGGCGTTCGGCAGTCGACTCGCGATGTCGGAGAGCAGACGGCCGTGGACGAGGATCGTGCCGGGCTCGTCGACCGTCGCCTCGATCGTGGTGCGCGCGGAGGCCTCGTAGTCGAAGGCGGCGAGGGAGAGACCCTCGGCACCGGCCTCGATGAGCACGCCCGCGAGGATCGGCTGCGGGTTGCGCTGAGGTAGGAGCTTCACCACGAACGAGACGGCTTCGCTGAACACATCGCGATTGACGTGGAACTTCACGGACGCTCCCTTGACGGCGGGTATGGCTTCCCCATGCTAGCCCCCACGCCGGAACGGCTCGGATGCACGCCCTCGGAACCCCGAGGTCATCGGATGTGCCTCAACAGAGATCTGGATTCTTCATCTTGTTAACAGCTGTGGAATCTGGGGATAAGTCTCACGATCGCTGTTAACAGCAGGGAACGCGCGGGCATCCGCCTGTGGACGCGCTGCGGACAGCCGGTGGTGTTAACACGATCGGCGACAGGGAGCGCTTGACCGGGTTCCACAGTTAACAGCCCGTCGTACACAGGTCATCCGCAGAGATTCCGAGTTATCCACAGGTTTTCCACACTGTGTAGAACCGTCTCAGAAGCGGCTTTCCACAGGCCTGTGAGGCCCGTTCACGGCCGGGAACGACGAAGGGGTTCGTCCGCGGACACGGACGAACCCCTTCGGGAGACGGGCGCTCAGCGCATGCGGCCGAGCTGGGAGGTGATCTCCGACACCTGGTTGTAGATGGACCGGCGCTCCTTCATGAGGTCGCTGATCTTCTTGTAGGCGTACATCACCGTGGTGTGGTCGCGGTTGCCGAAGAGCTGCCCGATCTTCGGCAACGACAGACTCGTGCGCTCACGGCACAGGTACATCGCGATCTGGCGCGCCGTGGCGACGGCCTGCGACCTGCTC
>VGAV01000188.1 GCA_016870695.1 Actinomycetota bacterium
GCGATCGGGGTCACGCGGATGACGCACCACCGCACGCTGCGGGACCTGCAGCCGAGCCTCATCGGCTGACCGGTGCGGGCAGCCGCGGCGTGCGGCCGGGCGGGCCGCGGCGGCGCGGGGTCAGCCACCGCGGCGCGGGTCAGGCCGGCAGCCGCACCTCGAAGACCGTCCGGCCGGGGACGCTGTCGACGGCGATGCGTCCGCCGTGCGCCTCGGTGATGGCGCGGGCGATCGACAGGCCGAGGCCGGTGCTCCCGGCGTCGCGGTTGCGAGCGTCGTCGCCGCGGGCGAAACGGTCGAACAGCCGCGCCGCGAGCGCCGGGTCGATGCCGGGCCCCGTGTCCGCGACGCGGAGCACGGCCTCCCCGCCCTCCCGCGCGAGCGTCAGCGTGACCACCGTGCCCGGCGGCGTGTGCGTCTGCGCGTTCCGCAGCAGATTCGCGACGACCTGACGCAGGCGGTTCTCGTCACCCGTCACGGCGATGAGGTCGTCCGTCATGTCGAGGCGCCAGTCGTGGGTCGCGTCGGCCGCCTGCGCGTCGCTCACGGCGTCGATCGCGAGCAACGTCAGCTCCACCTCCTCGTGGCGCAGCGGCTGACCGGCATCCAGGCGGGCGAGCAGGAGGAGGTCCTCGACGAGGGATGCCATGCGCCGGGCCTCCGACTCGATGCGATCGAGCGAGCGCGCCTGCGTGGGCGTCATCGGGGCGCCCTCGCCAAGGGAGAGCTGCGCATAGCCGCGCACGCTGGCGAGCGGCGTGCGGAGCTCGTGACTGGCGTCCGCGATGAAGCGGCGCAGCTGGTCCTCGCTGTGCTGCCGCGCCTCGAGGGAGGCCTGGACGTGACCGAGCAGGTCGTTCAGCGACGCCCCCACGCGTCCCACCTCGGTGTCGCCGTCGGTGTCGGCCGGCGCGACTCGGTCCGGGATGTCGACGGCCCCCTCCGCGAGCGAGAGCGTCGACACCCGCTGGGCGACCTCCGCCACGCGGTCGAGCGGCCGGAGGCTCCGCCGCACGAGCCACGACAGCCCGACGACCGCGATCAGCAGCGTCACCGCCGAGACCGCGACGAGGATGACGGTGAGCGCGGTCGTCGTCGCCGTGACGTCGGCCTGCGACGTCCCCGCGTAGACCGTGGTGCCGTCGCGGTCGGCCGCGGCCACGCGGAACGAGCCCAGCTCGCCGCCGAGGTCCACCGTCTCGACGGTGCCGTCCGTCGGAACCGCCGCCTCCAGCTGCGCGAGCTGGGTCTCGCTCAGGTCGACCTGGGTGCCGTCCGAGCGGGTGTAGCCCGACATGCGGACGGTCCCGTCGGCATCGACCACCGCCTGCAGCGAGCCGATCCGGGGCGCCGGGTCGCCGGCATCCATCCCGGGAGGCCGTCCGGCGTCGGAGGGCGGCTCGCCCGATCCGCGACCGGCGACGAACGAGAGTCCTTCGGTCACCTGCTGGTCGAGGCGGTCGAGCACGAACGACCGCAGCGAGAGGATCGTCGCGAGGCTCATCACCACGAAGGCCAGCGCGACGAGCGCGCTGGTCCCGACGACGAGCGTGCGCCGGAGGGTCCACCGGCGCCGGCTCATGAGGCCTTGATCGTGTAACCGACGCCGCGCACCGTGTGGATGAGGGGGTCGCCGAGCGTGTCGATCTTCTTCCGCAGGTACGACACGTAGATCTCGACGACGCTGCCGGTGCCGCCGAAGTCGTAGCTCCACACCTGGTCGAGGATCTGCGCCTTGCTGAGCACCCGCCGCGGGTTCTGCATCAGGTACCGCAGGAGCTCGAACTCCTTGGCGGTGAGCTTGATCGGGACGCCGCCCCGCTCCACCTCGTACGACTCCTCGTCGAGGGTGAGATCGCCCACCCGCAGCCGCGTCTCCGCCTCGGCGGCGGCGGCGACGTGGCGGCGGGCCATCCCGCGCAGGCGCACCACGACCTCCTCGAGGTTGAACGGCTTCGTCACGTAGTCGTCGGCTCCGGCCGAGATCCCGGCGATGCGGTCCTCCACGGCGTCCTTGGCCGTGAGGAACAGCACGGGCGCGTCGTTCCCCGCCGCGCGGACCCGACGGAGCAGCTCCATCCCGTCCAGGCCCGGCATCATGATGTCGAGGACGAGCAGATCCGGCCCGAACTCACGGATCACGTTCAGCGCCTCCTGGCCGTTCGCCGCGGTGCGCGTGTCCCACCCCTCGTTCTGCAGCGCCATGCGCAGCAGCTCGCTGAGGTTCGCCTCGTCATCGACGACGACGGCGCGGATCGGCGACCCGTCGGGGCGGGTGAGCGGCAAGGGGCGTGAGGACATGGATGCCAGCATGCACGCTGTCACGCCGCCGCGCCACGCGGCATAAGTGCTTCATAGAAACGGTGAGGGAGCGGTGAGGGTGCCGTTCCTACCGTCTCCCTGACGGCCGCACCCCGCGTCCGGAAGGAGAACCATGTACGGCACCTACCTGCGGCGCGAACTCGCCGGCCGCACCAAGCAGACGGTCATCGTCGCGGTCGGGCTGGCGATCGCCATCGCGCTCGTGATCGTCGTGAACGCGCTGTCGGCCGGCGTGCGGGACGCGCAGACGCAGGCGCTGTCGACGGTCTACGGCGTCGGCACCGACCTGACCGTCACCGGCGCGCAGACGCAGCCGGGGGAGGGCGGGGGCGGACCCCGCTTCGACTTCAGCGCCGAGGACGGGTCGACAAGCGACGGCACGACGACCCTCAGCCAGTCGCGCCTGATGACCGACATGATGCGGGGGACCCTGGATGCCACCACCGTCTCGACCGTCACCGGTCTGGACGGTGTGTCCGGCGCCACGGGAGCCCTCGCCCTGACCAACACGACCTTCTCCGGCGAGATCCCCGACCGCAGTGCGGACGCCGGGACCGACGGCACGGAGACCGGGGGCATGGGCCAGCCTCCCGCCGGCGGTCCCGGCGGTGACGGCGGCAGCGCCTTCGGCGTCGACTCGTTCAGCGTGCTCGGAGTCGACCCGGCGGCATCCATCGGTCCGCTCTCGTCCGTGACCGTGTCCGAGGGCCGGGCCCTGGCGGCGAGCGACGCCGGCGCGGACGTCGCGGTGGTCGACGCCACCTACGCGGCGAGCGCCGGACTCACCGTCGGCGGCACGGTCGACGTGGGCGGCACGGCGATGGAGATCGTGGGGATCGTCTCCTCCGCCTCCGCCGACGCGGACACCGCGGCGAACGTCTACCTCCCCCTCGATGTCGCGCAGACCCTCGCGGGCGTGGGCGATGTGGTGTCGACCGTGTACGTGCAGGCCGCCTCGGCGGACGCCATCGACGCCGTCCAGAGCGAAATCTCGACCGCCCTCCCGGACGCCACCGTGAGCTCGCAGTCCGAGCTGGCGTCGACCGTGTCCGGCTCGCTGTCCAGCGCGTCGTCGCTCATCACGAACCTCGGCACCTGGCTGTCGATCGTCGTCCTGGTCGTCGCGCTCGCCCTCGCGGTCCTCTTCACCATCTCCGGCGTCGCCCGCCGCACCCGCGAGTTCGGGACGCTCAAGGCGATCGGCTGGTCGAACGGCCGCATCGTCCGGCAGGTGGCCGGCGAGTCCCTGGCGCAGGGGCTGCTCGGCGGCGTGGCCGGCCTGATCCTCGGGCTCGGCGGCATCCTGCTCGTCAACGTCATCTCCCCCACGGTGTCCGTGGCCGCCGAGACCACCGGCGGACCCGAGGGCATGGGCGGCCCCGGCGGCGGCGGTCCCGGCGGCTTCGGCCAGGCGGCGGCCCAGGCGACCGACATCGTCCTCAGCGCCCCGGTGACCCCCGTCGTCGTCCTCGCCGCGGTCGGCATCGCCGTCCTCGGCGGCGTGCTCGCCGGCGCCTTCGGCGGATGGCGCGCCGCACGCCTCAGCCCCGCCGCCGCCCTCCGCTCGGTCGCGTGAGCGGCACCCCCTCGTCCTCGAAGGAGACATCATGACCCTCACCGCCCCCACCCTCACGGCCACCGCGTACCGCCTCCAGGGCGTCACCCGCACCTACCGCCAGCGCGACCGCACCGTCCGGGCCCTGGCCGGCATCGACCTGGAGATCGCCGCGGGCGACTTCGTCACCATCCAGGGCCCCACCGGCGGCGGCAAGTCGACGCTGCTGCAGATGCTCGGCGCGCTCGACCGTCCCAGCACCGGGTCCGTCCTGCTGGGCGAGCTCGACATCGCCCGCGCCGGCAACCGCGAGCTGGGACGCGTGCGCGCCGAGCAGATCGGTTTCGTGTTCCAGGGCTTCAACCTCATTCCCACGCTCACCGCGGCCGAGAACGTCGACATGGGCCTGGAGCCGCTCGGACTCGATCGGGACGAGCGCGCCCGGCGCGTAACCGAGTCGCTCGCGCGGGTCGGCCTGGCCGATCGCGCCGACCACCGGCCCGGCGAGCTGTCCGGCGGTCAGCAGCAGCGCGTCGCGATCGCCCGCGCGGTCGCCAAGCGGCCGCGGGTCCTGCTGGCGGACGAGCCCACCGGCAACCTCGACGAGCGGATGCGCGACGAGATCCTCGATGTGCTCGAGACGCTGAACGCCGAGGGGCTGACGCTCGTCGTCGTCACCCACGATTCCGCCGTCGCCCGTCGCGCCCGTCGCCGCCTCCGTCTGGCGAAGGGCGTGGTGGCCGACATCACGCACGCGTGACCTCGCGAGGCGCGGGGGACGGACGTTCGCTGCCGTCCCCCGCGCCCGCGCGTCAAGTCCCGTATCCCCGCGGAACCGGGCGCTACAGTCTGTCCACAACGACCGCGAGGAGACCCGATGGCCGCCCGCAACACCCGGCTGATGCAGTGCACGCCCGACGATGTCTTCGCCGTCCTCTCGGACGGCTGGCTCTACCCGGTGTGGGTGGTCGGGGCCACGCGCATGCGGGACGTCGACCCCGGTTTCCCCCGGGTCGGGACGCAGATCCATCACTCCCTCGGCGTCTGGCCGATCATGCTGCACGACGAGACCGAGGTCGTCGAGTGGGCGCCGCCGCAGCGGCTCCGTCTCCGCCCGAGCGCGAGCGTCCTGGGCCGCGGCGTCATCCGCATCGACGTCCGGCCGCATGACGTCGGTGCAGCGGTGACGATGGTCGAGGAGCCGGTGTCCGGTGTCGCCGCGCGGCTCCCCCGCCGGCTGTGGGCGCCGCTGCTGCGCCTCCGCAACCACGAATGCCTGAACCGCCTGGCATTCCTCGCCGAAGGTCGCGTCGCCGAGCGCGCCACCGGCGAACTGGTGCAGCGGCCGGAGGTGCCGGAACCCGTGGGCGGGACGCCGTCGCCCGAGGCGCTCGAAGACGTCCGCGGCACCGGACTCTGACCCGCGGGGCTCCCTCGCCGTGACTTGCCCCACATGTACGCGAAACGCGGGGCCCGGCGTACATCTGCGCCAACTCAGCGCCCAGAGCTCCAATGACTTGCCCCATATGCACGCAGAGCGCGGGGCCCGGCGTACATCTGCGCCAACTCAG
>VGAV01000189.1 GCA_016870695.1 Actinomycetota bacterium
GATGGATGCCGCGTTCCCGGCGTCCTTGAGTAGTCGCTGCCGGCGCACGACCTCGCCCTGGATGCTCGCACGGGCGCGCTCCGTGAGCTGCGGGTCGTCGGCGAGATTGTCGATGATGCCCGCGACGTGGGGCAGCCGGGCGAAGGGCGCGAAGGCCGCGCCGCCCTTGTAGTCGACGAGGATCATGCTGAGGTCGTCGGGGGCGTGGGTGAGCGCGAGGCCGAGGATGAGCGTCCGCAGCAGCTCGCTCTTGCCGGAGCCGGTGGCTCCGATACAGATCCCGTGCGGACCCATGCCGAGTTGCGCCGACTCCTTGAGGTCGAGGAGCACCGGCCCGCCGTGATCATCCACGCCGATCGGCACGCGCAGGAACTCCGCGGCACCGCGGGGGCGCCAGGCGGTCGTGGTGTCGATGGCATCCACGTCTCCGACGCCCAGCAGCTGCGTGACGTCGGGGGCGAGGGCGGTGCCGGCGTCCTCGGCGGAGGTCCGCGTGAGTCGCAGCCCCGCGAGCGGTCGGGCCACGACCTCGAGGGCGGACGGGGTGAGCGCGTCGATCCGGATGCCGCCGACCGCGGCCTCGCCGGAGCCCGGGGTCTCGACGGTGGCGACGCCGCCCGTCGCGCTGACGCGCACGGCGACGGTGGTGGGCTCCTTGAGCCGGTCGTCGACGAGGTGGACGACCGTCACGCCGAGGGCGGTGAGGTCGAGGGCCGCATCGAGACGGGGGACGGCGGATGCCGCTCCGTCGGCCTCGTCCACGAAGACGACGAGACGCCCGGGCTTGGTGCGGCGGCCCGCGCGGCGCGACGCGGCGGCGGTGGCGACACGGTCGCGCAGCTCGTCGCGCAGCAGCGAGAGCAGCTCGGCCAGGGTCGGGGCGACGCGGCGTGCGGCGACGGCGCCGGAGGGAGGGGCGGCGCGGGAGACGTGCGGGAGCAGGTCGAGACCGCGCCAGTCGTCGCGCTGGGCGGGTGCGACGGCGGCGGCGATGTGCACGTCGTCGGGGGAGTGGAACGCGGCGATCTGCGCGACCAGGGCCCGCGCGACGCGCAGCGTGTCCTCCCGCGCACCGACCAGCGAGACCTGCCCGCCGCGTTCGAGGTCGACGATGCCCGGCATCCCTTGCGACACCCCGGCCAGACGCACCATGCGCTCGGCGGACTCCCGCATCACGGGGTCGAAGGGCTGTACCGGGTTCTGCTCCGGCGGCAGGGTGACGTCGACGGCACGGAGGTCCCCCGTGCCGATCCGCAGACGCAGGAAGTCGGGGTCGCCCGGGCGCCGTTCCCACCGGCGGGCGGGATCGGCCGTGATCTCGACCAGGGTCCCCGGGGCGGGGTGAAGGGTGAGGGCGGCGTCGCGCTGCGACTCGGCGGTCCGGCGGACGCTCTCGCGCGTCTCCTCCAGGTAGTCGAGGTAGCGCTCGCGTTGCACGCGCCGCTGCCGGGCCGCGTTCCCGCGCTGGGTGAAGGCCATACCGAGGCCGCCCACGAGCGCGACCACGAGGATGACGGCGCCGACGACGACCATGATCGGGTTGTTCCGGAGCAGCACGATCATCGTGATGGACGACAGGCTGCCGACGATGGGCAGGAGCGACTGCAGCGGGAAGCCGGTGGCGCCCTCGCCGATCGGTGGCGGCGGGGCGAGGATCACCTCGGGAGCGGGTTCGACCGCCTCGCTGATGCGGGCGGGCCGGTGGACGATCCGGACGGTCATGCGGTCCTCTCGTCGATCGGGTCGGCGTGGGCGCCCGGGGCCGCCAGGCGCCCGTCGCCGTGGGCGGACGGACCGCCGGACGTGCGGCGTCCGGCGTCGGCGGGTCGTGCGGCGGCGCCGCCGGCCGCGACCACGGCCGCGGCCAGTTCCACGAGCGCCAGGTTGGTGACCGACCGTCGCGGACGTCCGCCCGCGGCGAGGCCCGGGTCGAAGGGCACGGCGACGACCGGGTGCGCATCGGTGGCGGAGAAGGCGCGGGCCACGCCGGCTCCGTCGCGCGCGTGGTCGACCAGGGCCAGGACGACCGCCGGCGACTCGGGGAGCCCCGTCAGGGCGTCGACGACGGAGCGGGCGTGCTCCGCGGGCGAGCGACGTCCGTCGGCGACCAGGCAGACGACGTCGCACAACGCCGCGCAGGCGGCGAGATCGACCACCGGGTGCCGGGCGCCGAAGTCGGTGACGGCGACGTCGAAGAACCGCGCGATCGGGGCGGCCTCGGCCAGCCAGGCGCCGACGGCGTCGTCCACGTCCCGCGGCCGCAGCCCGACGACGCCGTTGCGGAGCTCGAGTCCGCTCAGCGCCTCCGCGGTGGTTCGGGCGGACCCCCGCGTCTCGTCGGGTGCCGCCGTCGCTGCGCCGACGCGCGCCGCCAGGCCGTCGTCGCCGGACGAGACGTCGACGGCGAGGACCGGTTCGCTGCGGCGGGCGGCGACCGCGCGCACCAGCTGGTGCGCGACCGTGCTGGTGCCCGCCCGCGGGGAGAGCGAGACCACGCCGACCCGTCGGGTGGTCGACAGCCCGCCGCGGATCGCGTCGTCCCACGCGGTCAGCTCCCGACGACCGCCGGCTCCGCTGCCGAAGAGGGCGGTCATGACCGCTCGCAGATCCGGCACGGTCAGGAGCCCCCGCCGAACATGCCGAGCAGGTCCGCGTAGACGCCGAGGGCCCCCACCAGGAGCGGGATCAGGGACACGACGGCGAGCGTCTCGACGATGTTCCCGAGTCCGCGCAGACGCGCCCGCACGTGGGGGCGCGGCGAGACGAGCACCATCGTGGCGACCAGGCCCGCGAGCACGACCGCCGCCGCGGCGCCGATCCACCCCAGCCCGCCCGACAGCAGCACCGACAGGCCGGCGGCGGCGACGGCGGCGGCCGCAGCCCACAGCAGCCAGCCGTGCGAGCGCAGCGGGAAGGCACGCGTCCGCAGGGCGGCCACGAGGAAGAGTGCGAGGGCCAGCAACTCCGTCCAGATCTCGCCGGACAGCGCCAGGACCACGCCGGTCGCAGCGAGCACGGTGGCCACGGCGGCGACGCTCCACGTCAACGCCGCGTACGCCTCGTCGATCGCGGCGAAGGCGCGGGGACGGGCCGGCGGCTCGCCGTCGGCGGCGCGCTGGTCGAGATCGGTGAGCCCCGCCGACGACAGCGCGATCCAGGGGAGCGGACCGGTCGCGAAGGCGGCCACGACGCCCGTCACGGCCGCTGCGGCCGTGGCATCCACTCCCGCCAGGAGGAGCGTGAGGAGCAGGCTCGACAGGACGGCCCCGAGCGCCGCCCCGGAGGCGGCCCCGCGACGGCGATGCGCGACACCGACGCCGAGCAGCGCGACGGTCGATCCGGTCGCCAGCGCCGCGGCCACGCCTGCGAGCACCGTCGACTCGACGGGGAGGCCGACGGATGCCACAGCTCCCACCGTCGCGCCGCCGATGGGCAGCGCCAGTCCGGCCGCCGCCGCGGCGATGCACGTCGACAGGCGGCGGAGACCGCCGAGGCCGACCCCCGTGGCGATGACGGCGAGGAGGAGGGACAGGCCGAGCAGGGCGAACGCGGCGAGCGCGGGCGACGGCCAGGGGGACAGCGCCCCGGCGACAGCGAACGCCGCGGCGATGCCCGTTCCGCCGGCGGCCATCCGCGCCCGCTCGTCCCAGCGGTCGGGGCGCGCGTCGTGGGCGTCGGCGGCGGCGTCGGTGACGTCGATCACGACGGGGGGCGGGGGTGCGGCGTCGAGGCGCACGAGCCGGACGAGGGTGCCGTCGGTGAGATCGAGCTGCTGCGGCGAGAGGGCGATGTCGATCTGCTCGCCGTCCGGGGCGACGACCGCGATCGGACGGGCCACCGTGCCGGCGGTCTCGCCGAGCAGGTCCAGGAGACGGGGCAGGGCCGCGCCGACCGGCTCGCCACTGGGGACGACGACCTCGGCTCGGCGCGCGGAGCCCGCGACGGTCAGACGGGTGTAGATGCTCACGGGTTCACGGCTCCGGTGGGGGTCTGGATCGACGAGCTCTCCTGCGCGCGCTCGGTCAGCAGCTGCGACACGAACGAGACGCCGACGCACGCGGCGCAGGCCACGGCGGCGACCACGATGGATCCCATCAGGCGCTTCATGTGGTCGTTGACGGTGCGGCGCTCGCCGATGTGCCCGTACACGAGCGCGGCGCCGAGCCGCATGCGCTGGATCTTGGCCTGCTCGATGAGCACGGTGTCGCGCTGGTCGGGCATCAACGGCTCCTTTCCGGGGCCTGCAGGAGCGCGCGCACGTGCGGCGCGAGGTTGAGGAGGTCGGCGAGCCGGGCCGGATCGAGGGTGGCGAGGACGTCCTCCAGGCGCGTCCAGCCACCGCCGTCGACCGACCCGAGCGGAAGCAGGACGCCGGGGAGGCGGGGGCTGCCGACGACGGTGCCGCCGACCTCGCCGATCCACCGCTTCGGGTCGACACCGAGGGCGCGCACGCCGGCGGGACCGACGAGCAGGGCGAGCGGTTCGGGCTGCGGCGTCGCGGTGGCGCGCCGCGCCAGATCGGGTGCGCCGATGGCCGCGAACGCGACGCCGATGAGCGGCAGGCCGATGGTCCCCGCTCGCGCGAGCATCTCGCGGGCCTCGGCGGTGGCGGTCGCCCCCGCGTCCCGTCCGACGCCCGGGACCGTGGCCCACACCCGCGTCGTCTCCTCCAGGCCTTCGCTCGTTCGTCCGACCTGGATCGTGGACACGACCGGCCGGTCGCCGCCGCCGACGGCGATCCACTGGCTGTCGAGGGGGACGCGCCGGCGCGAGCGCTCCGTGAGATCGCCGCGGTCCCAGGGGGCCAGCAGCGGCTCGAGGGCCCCCCAGGCGGCGGGCTCGGCGCCGGTGAAGAGGTCGACGGCGGCCTCGGCGACGCCGCCGAGACGGACGGGCCGCGACACCCGGTGACGGGTGGACACCGTCGCGACGACCTGCAGCGCGGATGCCACCTGCGCCCGGACGAAGAGCGGATGGATGCCGTCGGCGTTCGCCGCGCCGGCGGTCAGGGCCTCCGCGGGGGCGGACAGGCGCGCGCCGCTGCGCGCGTCGTAGAAGCCGTCGTCGCGGGTGCGGACGACCCACTGCCCGCGGACGGCGGACAGCACCTGCGCCATCGGCTGCGTCATGCGGGCGAACTCGGTGGAGACGACGATCGGACGGAGGCCCTGCGTCGCGGTCTTGTGGAGGAAGTCGCTCATCCCGGTGGTCAGCGCGATCACCTGCGCGCGCGTCTCCGTTCCGGCCCAGCCCGGGCCCGCGGCGTCGAGGTACGGGTGCGTGACGGTGCTCATGCAACATCCCTTCTCGTCCGACGCGCCCGCGGGGGCGTTCCGCCGCTCACGCGGCGTCCCGGATGGTCAGGACGCGGTCGCCGACCTCGATGACCACGTCGGTGGGTACAGGGGTGCGCTGGTGGGGGAGGAGAG
>VGAV01000190.1 GCA_016870695.1 Actinomycetota bacterium
CCTGGCTCCGCTCGCCGGCTCGGGCCTGCTGCTGATCATGCCGTGGCGGGGCATCTTCTGGGTGCTCGCCGCGTACGGCGTGATCATGCTCGTCTCGGCGATCCTCTTCGTCCCCGAGACGCTGCCGCCGGCCCGCCGGCAGGCGCACGGGTCCACGACCATCTGGCAGCGGTACGCCAGCGTGTTCCGCGACCGCGTCTTCATCGGCGTGCTCATCATCGGCGGCATGACCTTCAGCGGGCTGTTCTCGTACCTGTCGGCATCCTCGTTCCTCTTCCAGGTCAGCTACGGCTTCGACGCCCAGCAGTACGGCATCCTCTTCGCCGCCAACTCGGTCGGCGTCGTCGTCGGCGTGCAGGTGGCCGCGCGTCTCGCGGCGCGGTTCGGCCCCCAGTGGGTGCTGGCGGTGTCCACCTCGGTGCTCGTGCTGGCGGGCGGCACGATCGTGCTCACCGACCAGCTCGGCCTCGGCCTGTGGGGGACGATCGTCCCGCTGTTCGTCTTCATGACGGCCTGCGGCTTCACCTTCCCGTGCGCCCAGGTGCTGGCCCTCGACCGGCACGGCAAGGCCGCCGGCACCGCGCAGTCGATCATCGGCGCGGCCAACTTCGGCGTCGCGGGCATCATCTCGCCCGTCGTGGGCCTGCTCTCGGGCGGGTCCGGCATCACGGCCACGACGATGGCCTCCGTCATGGTCGGGTGCGCCGCGATCGGGGTCGTCTCGCTGTGGACGCTCGTCCGACCGCGCACCGTGGAGCGCCTCGCCCCCTGACCCTCCGGCGCACACCGACGGCCGCGAACAGTAGCAGACCGGCCGTCGGTGTTCCGCTGACGTCTCCCGCCCGCCAGGATGGGTCGATGGATGCCACCGTCGCCGACGATCCGGTCCTCGACACCCGCCCGCAGCGTGCGCGGGCCGTCGCCGGACTCGTCCTCATCGCCCTGACCTGCGGCCTCGGGGCGTGGGTGTTCTTCCGCGGGCCGAGCCCCTTCGCCGTCGACGTGTGGTGGAACGGGCTGTTCGCCGGGGCGGCCTCGCGGCCGCTGCTGGAGTTCGCCTACGTGATGAACCAGCTGGGCGGCTACTACACGGCGATCTACATCGTGCCGCTCGGCGGTGCGCTTGTGCTGTTCCTGCTTGGTCGGCGGTGGTCCGCGCTGTACTTCCTCGTCGCGTCCGCCGCCAGTGCGGGGCTCGTGCAGGTGCTGAAGCAGACGTTCGGCCGCGCCCGTCCCGAGGACATCCTGGTCCTCAGCGACTACGGCTCATTCCCGTCGGGGCACACGGCCAACGCCGCCACGGTCGCGGTCGTGGCCGCGGTGGTGTTCCCGCACCTGTGGGTGCGCATCGTCGGGGTGGCGTGGGTGGTCCTGATGGCGTTCAGCCGCACCTACCTGCACGCCCACTGGCTGTCCGACACCATCGGCGGCACCATGGCGGGCGCGGGCGCCGCCCTCCTGCTGGCCGCCCTCTTCTCTCACCTGCGCTCCCGGGACGACGACCGACGCACGCTGCGACGACGACGGCGGGACGCCGTGACGGCGGACCCGTCGTAGGCTGACGCGCATGAGCGAGCCCGGCCGGTCCGAGATCGATCCCGCGGTGGCGCGGCTGCGCGCCGAGGCGGAGGCGGCCGAGGCGGAGCTGCGGCTGGCCCGCGCCCGGGCCGACCTCGCCGAGGCGGAGGCCGCCGCGGCGCGCGCCCGTGTGGCCGCCGCCGGGGAGGGCGCGGCCGCCGCGCCCGCCACCCCGGACGTTGGCTCGGCACCGGTGGCATACGCCCCGCTCGACTCGGCGCAGGTCGAGGAGATCGCCCGGGGCTACGCGGCGGAGGGGCCGGCGCTCGACCTCGGCGTCCTCGTCAACGGCGGACCCGTGCCCGCGGTGCCGGTGCGGATCCCGCTGTCGATGGTGGCCCGTCACGGTCTCGTCGCGGGAGCCACGGGGACGGGGAAGACCCGGACCCTGCAGCTGCTCGCGGAGCAGCTGTCGGCCAACGGCGTCCCGGTCTTCGCGGCCGACATCAAGGGCGACCTGTCCGGCGTGGCGGCGCCCGGTGTCGCGAGCGAGAAGCTGTCCGCCCGCACCGCCGCGCTGGGCCAGCAGTGGACGCCGCGCGCGCGGCCGACGGAGTTCTTCGCGCTCGGCGACGACGCGGGTGAGGGCATTCCGGTGCGCGCGACGGTGTCGGGGTTCGGTCCGCTGCTGCTGAGCCGCGTCCTGGGCCTGAACGCCACGCAGGAGTCGAGCCTCGCGCTGGTCTTCCACTACGCCGACCAGAAGGGGCTCGCGCTCGTCGACCTGGCGGACCTGCGGGCGGTGCTCACCCACCTCGTGAGCGACGAGGGGAAGGCCGAGCTGAAGGGGATCGGCGGGGTGTCGTCCGCGACCGCCGGCGTCATCCTGCGCGAGCTCGTCGCGTTCGCCGCGGACGGCGCGGAGGGCTTCTTCGGCGAGCCCGAGCTCGACGTCGCGGTGTTCCTGCGGACGGCCGCGTCGGGCGAGGGGATCGTCAGTCTGCTCGAGGTGCCGAACGTCGCGTCGCGCCCTGCGCTGTACTCGACGTTCCTCATGTACCTGCTCGCGGAGCTCTTCGAGATGCTGCCCGAGGTCGGCGACGTCGACAAGCCGAAGCTCGTGTTCTTCTTCGACGAGGCGCACCTGCTGTTCCGCGATGCGTCGAAGGACTTCCTGGCCGCGATCACGCAGACGGTCCGGCTCATCCGGTCCAAGGGCGTCGGGGTGTTCCTCGTGACGCAGACCCCGAAGGACGTCCCCGCCGACGTTCTCGCGCAGCTGGGCTCTCGCGTGCAGCACGCGCTGCGCGCCTTCACGCCCGACGACGCGAAGGCGCTGCGGGCCTCGGTCCGCACCTACCCGGAGTCGGGCTACGACCTCGAGCGGGTGCTGCAGGAGCTCGGCACCGGCGAGGCGATCGTCACGGTGATGGACGAGCGCGGCCGGCCCACGCCCGTGGCGTGGACGCGGATGTTCGCCCCAGAGGCGTCGATGTCGCCGATCCCCGCCGACGAGCTGTCGTCGGCCGTGGCGGCATCCCCTCTCCTCGCCCGGTACGGGACCCCCATCGATCGCGAGTCGGCGCGGGAGATCCTCGGCGCGCGGCTGGAGGCGGCCACCGTCGCCCGGGAGGCGGAGGAGCGGGCCGAGAAGGACGCCGCGGACCAGGCCGAGTACGAGAAGCAGAAGGCGGCGATCGACAAGGCGCACGCCGCGGCGCAGAAGAAGGCGCAGCAGGAGTACGACCGGATCCTGCGCAGCACCGCCGCCCCGTCGCGTCGCTCGACCGCCCCGACCGCGCCCCTGGACGACCTGCTCGGCCGCGGGGCGACGAAGAGCATCCTCTCCGGCGTCATCCGGGGCCTGTTCGGCACGGGCCGCCGGCGCTGACCCGCGCTCCCGTCAGGGGCGACGGACCGGGAGCGGCATGGTCGACGTGTCGATGAGGGGGTCGCGGTCCTGCCGGTCGACGACCGCGCGCGCCTCCTCGGCCGTCTCCACGGCGGGGACCGAGCCGAGCAGGGGACGCTTCGCCGTCTCGCGCATCGCGAGCAGGGCGACCAGCCCCAGCGCGGCGAAGAACATGATGTAGAACGCCGGCATGAGCGTGTTGCCGGTCCAGGCGATCAGGGCCTGGCTGAACAGCGGGGTCGTGCCCCCGAACAGCGACACCGCGACGTTGTAGGCGACCGCCATCGCACCGAACCGGGATGCCGTGGGGAAAAGGGCGGGGAGCGCCGACGCCGAGATCGCGACGTAGAACGCCACGGGCACGGCCGCCATCACGAGCGCGATCATGACGGCCCACAGCTCGCCGATCTGCATGATGAGGAACGCCGGCACCAGCAGGACGAGCGCGGAACCCGCCGCGATGGCGTAGACCGGTCGGCGGCCGATGCGATCGCTCAGCCGGCCGATGAGCGGGAGCGTCGCCGACATCACGAGCAGCACGGGGACGGTGGCGACGGCGGCGAAGAGGTTCGACACCCCGACCTCGCGTTCGAGGTAGGTCGGCATATAGCTGGTGAGCGCGTATCCGGCCGTGTTGGTCGCCGCGACCAGCGCGATCCCGATGAGCAGCGCCCGCCAGTGATGGCGCAGGATGCCGCGGAGACCCTGCCGTGCCATCGGGTCGTCGGCGTCCGGCACCCGGTCGGACTCCGCCGCGTGCGTCTGCTCGAAGGACGGCGTCTCCGGGATGCGCAGCCGGAAGTAGATCGCGACGATGCCCAGGGGGATCGCGAGGAGGAACGGGATGCGCCAGCCGTACTCGACCATCGCGTCGTCGCCGGAGATCGCGGTCGTGATCGCGGTGGTGACGGCGACCGCCGAGGCGCCGGCGGCGAAGCCGACGTACGACCCGACATCGAGCCAGGACGACCAGAAGCCGCGACTGCGGTCGGGGGAGAACTCCGACACGTACGTCGTCGCACCGGCGTACTCGCCGCCGGTGGAGAAGCCCTGCACCATCTTCAGCAGGTAGAGCGGGACGATGGCCCACAGGCCGATCGCGGCGGAGGTGGGCAGGACGCCGATGAGCGCGGTGGCCGCCGCCATCATCGCCATCGTGAGGAAGAGCACCTTCTGGCGCCCGATGCGGTCGCCGAGGGGGCCGAGCACGAAACCGCCGAAGGGGCGGACCAGGAAGGAGATCGCGAAGCCGAGCAGCGTCACGAGCAGGCCCCACGGGTCGGGCAGCTCGGGGGTGAACACGAGGGTCAGCGTGACCGCGAGGTAGCCGTAGATCCCGAAGTCGAACCACTCCATGAAGTTGCCGACCACGGTGCCGCCGATGGCGGTGCGCACGCGTCCCTTGTCCACGACGATGACGTCGTCGACCTCGAGCCGGGGGGTGCGGGATGCGTTGCGACCTGGGGGGAACATCCTTCTAGGAGTACTCGCATCGGTCCGCGGACGCCAGCCGGGCGGACGTCAAGCCCGCCATGCGAGAACGGGGCCGGGCGTAGCTTGACGGCCATGAGCGCGTTGACCACCCCGACCGGCCGCGAACCGGCCCTGGTCGCCCAGCCCCGCCCCGACGGCTCCGCGCCGCTCGCCCTCGTCCTCGGCGCGACCGGCTACCTCGGCGGGCGGCTCGTCCCGCGTCTCCTCTCCGCCGGCTACCGGGTGCGCGTCCTCGCACGCGACGTCCGTCGCATCCAGGCCTTCCCGTGGGGCGGCGACGTCGAGTCGGTCCAGGGCGACGCCACCGACCCGGTGGCGGTGGGTGAGGCCGTCGAGGGCGTGGACGTGCTCTATTACCTGATCCACTCGATGGGCGGCGGGCGCGACTTCGAGAGCACCGACCGGCGGGCGGCCCGGACGGTCGCGGACGCGGCGGCCGCGGCATCCGTGTCCCGCATCGTCTATCTCGGCGGTCTGCAC
>VGAV01000191.1 GCA_016870695.1 Actinomycetota bacterium
TCCCTGTTCAAGGCGAACGCGTCCATCTCGGGGGCGGAGGGCGGATGCCAGGCGGAGGTCGGGTCGGCCTGCGCCATGGCCGCGGGCGGTCTGACGGCGGTCATGGGCGGCACGAACCGGCAGATCGAGAACGCGGCGGAGATCGCGATGGAGCACCACCTCGGGCTCACCTGCGATCCTGTCGGCGGTCTCGTGCAGATCCCGTGCATCGAACGCAACGCCATCGCCGCCTCGACGGCCGTGACCGCCGCCCGCCTCGCGCTGCGCGGCGACGGCAGCCACTACGTGTCGCTCGACGCGGTGGTGGAGACCATGCGGCAGACGG
This sequence comes from Actinomycetota bacterium, assembly GCA_016870695.1. Lineage (GTDB taxonomy): Bacteria > Actinomycetota > Actinomycetes > Actinomycetales > Microbacteriaceae > Microbacterium. Next base: position 326 of record VGAV01000191.1, read on the forward strand.
GCATCGACATGTCGACCAAGTACAAGGAGACGAGCGAGGGCGGCCTGGCGGTCAACGTCATCGAGTGCTGAGGCGCCGGTCGCGTGCCGGCGTCAGCGCGCGCGGAGCTTGGACGTGAGGTCGCGCAGGAGGGCGAGCTCCTCGTTGTCGAGGCGCGCCATGCGCTCGGCGATGGAGCTGCCATGGGCCGCCGCCATCCGACGGAACATCACGGCGCCCTCCTCCGTCGCCCGCACGAGCGAGCCGCGGCCGTCCTCCGGGTCGGGGCACTTCGTGAGGAGGCCACGGGCGACCATGCGCTCGACGAGGCGGGAGACGCTGGGCTGACTGATCAGCATGTTCGCCGTGACGTCGCGCAGGCGGGCCGTGTTCCCGGACCCGCGGGTCACGGTGAGGAGCACGTCGTACTCCGCCTGGGTGAGGTCGGTGGACTCGAAATCCGACCGGATGTCCTCGAAGACCTCGTGCTGCGCACGGAACAGGCTCTCCCACGCCTGGACGGCGAGACGTCGATCGGTCATGCATTCACATTAGAGGCGTCTGAGCGGCCTCCGGGCGCAGGCGGATGTGGGGCACCGCCCGGTCGCCCCCTACGTTCCGCGGACGGGGCAGCGGGACGAGCGCGCAGCTCGACGCCCGACGGGGGTCCCGGTCGGTCCCGGCGAGCGCGCCGTAGCGACTCCACCCGGGGGCGGGGCGGCAGCGTTGCAGACTTCACCTCGGACTTCACCTGGGTCCTGACGGTGAGGTCGGACCCGGATGCCGCCGCCTGAGGCGATCTGGACAGAGTAAGGGCCGGTCGGAGAGGCTTCCGACCGGCCCTTGTCCCTTGCACCAAGAGTGTCCTGCAATCACATGTCGGTAGCTGCCACAGCAAAACAACTACCGTGCTTGCACTCTATAACGGTGAGATAACGGAAGGGAAGAGCCGTCGTTATGTTTCCGTGATGATTTTCGTGGGCGGGTCCCCTCCGCGGTCTCAGCGACCGCGGACGTGGTTCCACTGCGTGATGACCTCGGAGCCGTGCTCGAACCCCAGCTCGCTGACCGCCGAGGTGCCGAGGACGAAGTACCGCCCGCCGGCGGCGGTGAGACCGAGCCAGACGCCGGCGAGGGCGCGGAGGAAGTGGGCGTGCGAGAACAGGAGAATCTGCTCTCCCGCCTGAACCCGCGGGCGGAGCTCGTCCAGGAGCGACGCGGCGCGCGCGGTGACCTGCGCGACGGTCTCGCCCGGTGTCGCACCCGCGGGGGAGCCCGCCTGCCAGATGGTCCAGGGCCGGCCGAGCTGTGCGACGATCTGCGGCGTCGTCAGCCCCTCGTATGCGCCGTAGTCCCACTCCACCAGCCGGGGCTCCGGCCGCGCCTGCGGGTACCCCGCTCGCCGCGCCGTCTCGACCGCGCGCTGCAGCGGGCTCGTCAGGACGAGGTCGTACGACCGTGTCGCGAGGAGCGTCCCGGCCAGCTCGGCCTTGTAGGCGCCCGTCTCGGTCAGGGGGATGTCCGTGAGGCCGGTGTGCCGGCCGGAGCGACTCCACTCGGTCTCGCCGTGTCGCACGAGCACGAGGCGCCCGTCGGGTTCGGTCAGCTCGTCGTCCGTCATCCGTTCATCCTGCTCCCTCGCTGCCGGGTCAGGTGCCGGCGGCATCCAGTGCCGCCCCCAGGTCGGCGAGCAGATCGTCGGGGTCCTCCAGCCCCACCGACAGGCGCAGGTGCCCGAAACGTCGGAACTCCTCGGGATACGTCGCCGTGCGGGGGCCGTCCGCCGCGGTGTGGACGATCAGGCTGTCGTCGTGGCCGAGGGAGAAGCCCGACGTGATGAGGCGGAGCGACGCGACGAACCGGTTCTGCGTGTCGGGGTCGCCCTCGACGGCGAACGCCATCATCCCGCCGTATCCCCGATCGGCGAACTGCCTCCGCGCGACGTCGTGGCCCGGATGGGATGCCAGCCCGGGGTAGGCCACGAAGGCGACCCGCGGGTCGGCCTCGAGGAACTCGGCGACGCGCTGGGCCGAGGAGAAGTGCTGACGCAGGCGCAGCGGCAGCGTCACCGATCCGCGCTGGATCATCCACGCGTTGAAGGGCGAGATCACCCCGCCCACATCGACCATCGCGTCGGCCTTGATCGGCTCGATGAGCTCGGAACGCCCGATGACGGCACCACCCATCGCGTCGCCGTGTCCGTTGACGTACTTGGTCAACGAGTGGACGACGAGGTCCGCGCCGTCGGCCAGGGGGCGGTAGAACGGCGGGGGAGTGAACGTCGAGTCGACCATCAGGAGCGCGCCGGCCTCGTGCGCGATCCCGGCCAGCATCGCGATGTCAGCCACCTTCGTCGTCGGGTTGGCGACGGCCTCGACGCACAACAGCCGCGTCTCCGGGCGCATCGCCGCGCGCACGGCATCCGGATCCGTCACATCCACGAAAGTCGCCTGGATGCCGTAGCGACGGGGCAGCAGCTCGGTCCACAGCCGCCAGGTGGCCTCGTAGACGACATCGCTGACGACGACGTGGTCGCCCGCCTGCACGTGGGTGAAGAACACGGCGTGCAGCGCCGCGACACCGGACGCGAGGGCGACGGCCTCCTCGCCGCCGTCGAGAGCGGCGAGCTTCCGTTCCAGAGCGAGCTGGTTGTGTCCCGAGTTGCGGGTGTAGAGGCCGGGCCCGGTCGCGGACCAGCTGATCTCGCTCGGATCGTCGGGCAGGGCGTACGAGTTCGCCATCACGAGCGGCGTGCGCAGCGCCCGGGTGCTGTCGAGCTCGATCCCGGCGTGCACGGCGAGGCTGGACTCGCGGAGGGTCGCGGCGTCGGCGCGGTCGGGACGTGACGTCATCTCGGTGGCCTTCCTGTCGCGGCGACCGACGGAGGGAGCGGGTAATCCGCGGCGTCGCTGCCGTCCACCGGGGCCGTCGTCCCAGCGTAGTGAGCGCCGCCGTCGGCTATTTCGATTACTCTGACGGGCGGCGTCGTCGAGCCCGGGTGCTCCGACGTCTCTCCCCCCAGATGAAAGAAGATCCATGATGCGAACCGTCGAGCCGTCCGGCGCCACGGAGACGCCGCGGACGCTGCGCCGATCGATGGACGCGCGCCACCTGGTGATGATCGCGCTCGGCGGGGTCATCGGGTCGGGGCTCTTCCTCAGCTCCGGCTACACGATTCATCAGGCGGGGCCGCTCGGCGCGGTGATCGCCTACCTGCTCGGCGCGTTCGTCGTGTGGCTCGTCATGATGTGCCTCGGCGAGCTCGCGGTCGCCTACCCCGTGTCGGGGTCGCTGCACATCTACGCGGCCAGGACGATGGGGCCGGCGACGGGGTTCGCCACGGCGTGGATGTACTGGCTGTGCTGGGTCGTGGCGCTCGGCTCGGAGTTCACGGCATCCGGGATCCTCATGCAGCGATGGTTCCCGCAGGTCGACGTGTGGGTCTGGTGTCTCGTCTTCGCCGCGGTGCTGTTCACCCTGAACGCCATCTCGGCGCGCGTGTTCGGCGAGACCGAGTTCTGGTTCGCGCTCATCAAGGTGGTGGCGATCGTCGCGCTGATCGTGCTCGGCGGGATGGCGATCTTCGGTTTCACCCCGCTGTCTGCGGAGAACCCGGGGGCCGTGCTGTTCAGCAACTTCACGACGCCCGAGGGACTGCTCCCCGCGGGGATCGGCGGGGTGCTGATCACCTCTCTCGCGGTGTTCTACGCCTTCAGCGGCGCGGAGCTCGTGGGCGTCGCCGCGGGGGAGACGAAGGACCCCGCCCGCAACATCCCGCGTGCCCTGCGCTCGACGGTCGTCCGCCTGCTGGTGCTGTTCGTGTGCTCGATCGCCGTCATCGCCGCGTTGCTGCCCTACGAGCAGGCGGGTGTGACCTCGAGCCCGTTCGTCGACGTCTTCGAGTACGTCGGCGTCCCCTTCGCGGCGGACATCATGAACTTCGTCGTCATCACGGCCCTGCTGTCCGTCGGGAACAGCGGACTGTATTCCTGTGCGCGCATGCTCTTCTCGCTCGCCGAGGAGGGGCAGGCGCCCCGGGTGTTCACGCGACTCACGCGGCGCGGCATCCCGCTCCTCGCCCTGCTCGTGAGCCTGGGCGTCGGGCTGGTGTCGCTCATCTCCAGCGTGATCGCCGCCGAGACCGTCTATCTGGTGCTGGTGTCGATCGCGGGCTTCGCGGCGGTGGCCGTGTGGATCTCGATCGTCGCCGCGCAGTTCTTCCACCGCCGTCAGTTCGTCGCGGGAGGGGGAGACCCCGCGACGCTGCCGTACCGCACGCCGTTCTACCCGGCTGTGCCGATCGTGGCGTTCGTGCTGCTCACGGCATCCATCGTGGCCATCGCCTTCGATCCCGCCCAGGCGCCGGCGCTGTACTTCGGCATCCCGTTCGTCCTGCTCTGCTACGGATACTTCTGGCTGCGCTACGGACGTCGCGGGCGGGTGCCCGCGCCCGTCGTGAACGAAGAGGCGCCCGTCGACCGGCGCGACTGAGCCTCGGCCCTCACGCCCGACCCGCGGAACGCTCCTCCTCGATGAGCCGCTTGGCGCGGGCGAGGCCCTCCGCCAGCGTCGAGCGGGCGGTGCCTTCGACGATGGGCTCGACGAAGCGCAGCAGACCCGTCGGTTCCGCCTCGAGCGAGCTGCGGACGCGGCATCCCGTGTCCGTCGCCGTGAAATCGAACCGCATGCGCGCCGGGAGGGTGCCGGAGTCGCTCTCGGCCGCCATCTCGCGCGGCGCGTCGAAGGCCGTCACACGCCATTCGAACTCGACCTCGCGTCCCATGACGCTCATGCGGGTGCGGATCCTGCTGCCCGGCGCGACCGGCGGGGGCGTCAGCAGCTGTTCCGACATGACCGTGCGATCCCACTGCGGACGCCGCGCCGGATCCGTCAGGAATGCGAACACCGCGTCCGGCGGACCGGCGATGTCGATGGTCTCCGTCACGTGGAACATGAGCGCCCCTTCCCTTTGGTCGAGCCTGTCATGATCCCGGGCGCGGCGGGCCGGGTGGGGGTCGAGAAGGGGCAGAGGGGATGCCACGGGCTCGCGCTGTCCCTTCCCGTTGGAGGCGAGGTCAGGAAGACGGCAGAGTGACCG
>VGAV01000192.1 GCA_016870695.1 Actinomycetota bacterium
TGCTGGTGTGGACCGCGGTCGCGATCTACGTCCTCGCGTTCATCGCGTACGCGATCGACCTCGCACGCCGCTCCGACCTCGCCGTCAAGGCGAAGGACGCCGTCGTCGCCCGCGAGCTCGTCACCGCCGGCGGCGGTGGGGTGCTGACAGCGGACCGCGGGGGAGCGGCATCCGGGTCCTCCGTCGCGAAGCCGCGCTACGTGTGGGCCCGTATCGGCACCGCGCTGACCGCGATGGGCTTCGCGTTCCACCTCGTCGCGACCGTGCTCCGCGGCATCGCCGCCGAGCGCGTCCCGTGGTCGAACATGTACGAGTTCGCCCTGACCGGCCTGCTGATCATCGTCGGCGTCTACCTCGCCGTGCTGCCGAAGTTCGACCTGCGCTTCCTCGGCTCGCTCATCACCGGCATGGCGATCGTCATGCTCGGCGGGGCGACGCTGGCGTACCACGTGGACGTCGTGCCGCTGGCGGATCCGCTGAAGTCCGTGTGGCTCGTCATCCACGTGTTCGTCGCGATCCTCGCGACCGCGTTGTTCGCGCTTGCCTTCGGCCTGTCGGTGGTGCAGCTGCTGCAGTCGCGTCGGGAGCGCAAGCTCGTCGGCGCCCCGGTCGAGGCGACCCCGCGCCGCAGCTTCCTGCGGACGCTCCCGTCGTCCGACGACCTGGAGTCGCTCGCGTACCGCTTCGCCATCGTGGGCTTCATCTTCTGGACCTTCACCCTCATCGCCGGAGCCATCTGGGCCAACGACGCGTGGGGGCGCTTCTGGGGCTTCGACACCAAGGAGGTCTGGACCTTCGTTATCTGGGTGCTCTACGCGGGGTACATCCACGCGCGGGCGACCCGTGGCTGGCGCGGCACGCGCTCGGCATGGTTGTCGATCATCGGCTTCACCGCGGTGCTGTTCAACTTCACGATCGTCAACGTGTTCTTCAAGGGACTGCACGCCTACAGCGGCCTGACGGAGTAACCGACCCGCTCCCCGCAGAACGACGCGAACCTCGCAGCATCCGTCCGGATCACTGCGAGGTTCGTGCGTTTCTGCGATTCGCGGGCGTTCACGCCCCGCGAGTTGCGGGCGCTCACGCCCCGCGAGCTGCGGGCGGCTCGCGCCTGCGCCCGCCCCGGCGGCTCAGGCCGTCGCGAGGGCGGTGCGGGCGGAGGCGGTCCGTCTGCGGACGACCACGAGGGTCGTCGCGAGCAGCGCCAGCGCGCCCCAGACGACGAGGGCGGCGACCCCGGCTCCGACACCACCGGAGGAGGACAGCGCTCCGAGCATCGCGTCGTAGGCGGGGGAGGTGGGCAGCAGCGCGGCCACGGCCGTGAAGGCCGGCGGTACGGTGGAGACGATGCTCGCTCCGACGGCCAGGGCTCCGACGACGGCGGCGACCCAGCGCCCGGCCCCGCCGAAGACGGCGACGAGAGCCTGGTGGACAGCGGCGAAGGCGATGCCGGCGAGGATGCTGACGAGGGCGAACAGAGCCCAGTCCCCCCACCCGTACTGGCCGGCGATCTGGACGACGCCCGCGACGAGGAGGCCCTGGGCGGCGCCGATGAGACCGGCGGGGGCGAAGGAGCGCAGGGCGACGAAGGCGGAGGGGCGCCGCGTCGTCAGGGCGTGTGCGGACACGGCCTGGAACGCCACGAACGACCCGAGCCCGCCGAACCAGAGCACCGCCATCGCGAGGAGCGGCACGGCCGAGAGCCCGAACAGCGAGTCCTCGACGCCGGTCGCGGACACGGGGTCGGCGACGACGTCGGCGAGGCTCGCGGCCTGCGCGTCGGTGTAGGTCGGCAGGGCGGCGACGGCCTGGTCGAGACCGTCCGCGAGCGAGGAGGTCCCGGATGCCACCTGCCCGACGCCGTCGGCGAGCGCGCTCGCTCCGTCCTGCGCGTCGCGGGTGCCGGATGCCAGCTGGTCGGCGCCCGACTGCAGGGCGGATGCGCCGCCGCTGAGCTGACGGGCGCCGTCGGCGAGGCCGTTCGCGCCGGTGGCGACGCCGTCGATGCCGGTGGCGAGCGTGTCGAGACCGGACCGGGCCTCGCGCGCTCCGCCGGCGATGCCTGCGGCGCCGTCGGCGAGCTGCGCGTTGGCGTCCGCGATCGTGCGGATGCCGGCCGGCAGCTGGGCGGCCTGCCCGGCGAGGGCGCCGATCTGCGCCACGGTCTGCTGGGCGCGCGGGAGCTCCTGGTCTGCACGGTCGGCGGCCTGGGCGAGCTGCCCGCACAAGTCGGGGGTCGTGCCGGCGTCGCAGGCGTCCGCCAGCCGGCGCAGATCGGCGGCGGCGGTGACGAGGGCGGCATCCACCTGGGGGGCGGCGTCGGCGATGCCGGTCGCCGTCTGCGCGAACTCCGGCGGGACGGCGTCCGCCAGGGCGCCGATCTGCGTCGCCAGGGCGCGGTTGCCCTCGGCGATCCGGTCCGCCCCGGCGGCGAGGTCGCCGATGCCCGCGGCCGCCTCGCGGGTGCCGCCCGCGAGCTGGGCGGCGCCGCCGCCGAGCTGCGACGCTCCGGCGGCGAGCTGGTCGGCCCCGGTGGTGAGCTGTCCGGCGCCGTCGGCGAGACCGTCGGCGCCGTCGGCGAGCTGTCCGAGCCCGTCGCCCAGGCTCGTGGCGCCGTCGGTCGCCTGCGTCGCCCCGTCGGCGAGCTGGTGGGCGCCACCGGCGGCCTGGCTGAGCTGGTCGCCGAGGGCGGTGAAGCCGAGGAAGACGTTCTGTAGGTACTGGGACGAGAGCTCGCTGCCGAACACGGACGACGCGGTGGATGCCAGCTGCGCGGTGATGGCGCCGTCGACGACGCGGGCGTCGGGGGCGGTCGAGACGCCGATGGTTGCGCGCTCGGGGGTCTCCCCGGGCCGGGTGGACAGGGCGGCCGAGGTGAAGTTGTCGGGGATCGTGACGACGGCCGTGTACGTGCCGTCGGCGAGGCCGGCCGCCGCGTCGTCGTCGTTCGAGATGACCCAGTCGATGTTGCTGGGCTGGTCCTGCGCGCCGGCGACGAGACCGCCGGTGAGCTGGCGACCCAGGGGGACCGTCTGCCCGTCGAGGGTGACCGGCTCGTCGTCGTTCACGATGGCCGCGGTGATGTTCTCGAGGCGGTCTGTGGGGTTGTAGAGGGCACCGACGAGGATGCCGCCGATGACGGCGGGCAGGAGGAGGACGCCGACGAGCGTCAGCCAGGTGACGGGGCGGCGGCTGCGGGAGCGCTCGACGAGACGGGTCATGCGAACACCTCGAGGATCGAAGAGGGGGAGTCGGGGGAGGGCTGGTCGCGCGGGGCGCGACGGGAGGGGAGGGCGACCGCGGCGACGTCGGGGCGTTCCGCGGCGGCCAGCAGGGCGAGGGCGCGTCCCTCGTCCCGGGCGGAGACGACGACCGTCAGGCCGTCGATCGCGTCGTCCCGGTCCCGCAGGTCGCCCGTGGCCCGGCGCAGGGCACGGGCGATGTCGTCACGGGCGTCGTCGTCGAGACGGTCCACGTCGGCGAGGACGACCAGGCGCGTCCCGCCGGCGAGAGCGCGCCGGACCTCGGGGGCGGCGTCGCCGGGATCGTCGAGGAGGGCGAGGCCGACGCGGGCGCGCACGGCGCCGGCGCGCTCGGGGAGCAGCAGACCGTCGACGCGGAGCCGTCCGCCGATGCCGGAGAGGCGGCCCGCGAGCGCGAGCAGCAGGGGCCGCGTGACCGCGGTGGCGCCCGTGACGAGCAGCGTCCCGCCGGCGGGTACGCGCAGCGCCACGTCGGCGAACGCCGGCTCCCCGTCGCGGCCGGCGGGGGCGCGCAGGCCGTCGGCGGCGACGGCGAGCCCGGGCTCGCCCGGCCAGTCGGCGAGGCCGATCTCGCGTTCCACCGCCTCGCCTTCGACGTCGAGACGCGGCAGCAGGCGGTCCAGCCAGCGGGGCATCCACCATGCCTTCGCGCCGAGGAGGGCGAGGACCGCCGGCACGAGCGTCATTCGGACGAGGAACGCGTCGACGGCGATGCCGACGGCGAGCCCGAGCGCGATGGGCTTGAGGCTGGAGTCGCCCTCGGGGACGAACGCGACGAACACGGCGAACATGATGACGGCGGCGGCGACCACGACGCGCGCGGAGGCGTGGAACCCGCTGCGGACGGCTCCCACGGCCACCTCGCGGGGCGTCCGGCCCTCGCGGTCGGCGTGCACGTAGTCCTCGCGCATTCGCGAGACGAGGAAGACCTGGTAGTCCATCGCGAGGCCGAACAGCACGCCCATCACGACGATGGGCATGAAACTGATGATCGGGCCGACCTTCGCCACGTGCAGCGCGTCGGCGAACCAGCCCCACTCGAAGACCGCCGCCACGACGCCGAAGGAGGCCGCGACGGAGAGCAGGTAGCCGCCCGCGGCCGTGAGCGGCACCCAGATGGAGCGGAAGACGATCATCAGCAGCACGAGCGAGAGGCCGACGACGAAGATGCCGAAGGGCACGAGCGCGGCGCCGAGCTGGTCGGAGATGTCGATGGTGACGGCGGTGTAGCCGGTGACGAGCAGGCGCACGCCGAACCGGTCGAAGAGCCGGTCCTCCTGCGCACGCAGCTCGCGGACGAGGCTGGCGGTCGCCGGGTCGTCGGGGGCGGTCTCGGGGACGATCTGGACGATCCCGGTGTCCGCGGTCTCGTTAGGAGTGGCGAGGGCGACCTCGGCCACGCCGGGGACCTTCGCGATCTCGTCGCCGATGTCCTGCATGAGCGTCAGCGGGTCGTTGGAGGTGACGATCGTGCCGGTCATGATGAGCGGACCGTTGGCGCCCGGACCGAAGTACTCGTCCGTCAGCTCGTAGGCCGTCCGCGCCTCGTCGCCCTCGGGCAGCTGACCGGCGTTCGGCAGCGTCAGGGCGAGGCTGCCGGCGGGGATCGCGGCGACGCCGAGCACGCCGATCACGGCGACCGAGGTGACGATCGGGTGTCGGGTGACCAGGCCCACCCAGCGGCGCGCCGTCCCAGGTCGCTCGGAGCGGCGGGCGGCCTGGGCGCTGCGACGCGAACGCCCCTTCGGTCCGAAGCCCCAGCCGACGACGCGCCCCTTCGCGAAGCCGAGCAGCGCGGGGGTGAGAGTGAGCCCCACGCAGACGGCGATCGCGACGGCGACGGACGCCGCGACCCCCATGGTGGTGAGGAACGGGATGCCGGCGAAGCCGAGGCCGATGAGCGCGATCAGCACCGTGATGCCGGCGAAGACGACGGCGGAGCCCGCGGTGCCGGTCGCGCGCGCGGCCGACTCCTCCGGGTCCATGCCGTGCCGGGTCTGGTCCTGATGTCGCGACACGATGAAGAGGGAGTAGTCGATGCCGACGGCGAGGCCCAGCATCACGGCCAGCAGCGGCGTGGTGGAGGAGACCGTGGCGAAGCCCGTGGCGATGAAGATGAGGGCGACCGAGAGGGCGAC
>VGAV01000193.1 GCA_016870695.1 Actinomycetota bacterium
GCGTCTTCGGCGTGAAGGAGTCGCTCGTCATGGACTTCGACGAGCAGCCGCCCGGCACCCCCACCCCCGACGGGCGGGTCCTCGCCGACACCGCCTGGTCCCGCACCCGGTTCGACATCGTCCTCGCGCCCGAGCAGGTATGACGGTCGGCGGGTCCGCGCGCCGGACCCGGCCGTCGACGACGTACCGACCTCCGGCATCCCCTCGCCCTCTCCACACGGAAAGAACCGCATCATGACCTTCTTCGACCCGCAGACTTGGGACGGCCGCTACTTCGACGGGACCTGGGCGAGCACGCCCGACACCGCCGCGGTCGTCTCCCCCTCGACCGGTGAGACGATCGGCCGCGTCGCCGCCGCGACGCCCGCCGACCTGGACCGCACGGTGGAGGCCGCCCGGCGCGCGCAGACCGCGTGGGCGGTCGTGTCCGCCGAGGAGCGCGCCGCCGTCCTGCGCCGCGCGGCGGCGATCATCGAGGAGAACACCGACACCCTCGCCCGGTGGCTCAGCGACGAAGCGGGCTCGGCTCAGGGCAAGGCGCACTTCGAGGCGAGCCTCGTCGCCAACGAGTTCCACCTCGCCGCAGCGACCGCCATGATGCCGTACGGTCAGCTGCTGCGCTCGGCCCGCCCGCGACTCAGCCTCAGCCGACGCCGCCCCGTCGGCGTGGTCGGCGTGATCTCGCCGTTCAACTTCCCCGGCATCCTGTCCGCCCGCTCCATCGCGCCCGCCCTCGCCCTCGGAAACGCCGTCGTGCTCAAGCCCGACCCGCGCACCAGTGTCAGCGGCGGGCTGTTCTTCGCCGCCGTCCTCGAGGCGGCCGGGGTGCCCGCCGGGGTGTTCTCGGTGCTGCCCGGTGGCGTCGAGGTGGGGTCGGCGCTGGTTGATCATCCGGCCGTGCCGATCATCTCCTTCACCGGATCGACCGAGGCCGGCCGCATCATCGGCGCCCGCGCCGGACAGCTCCTCAAGCGCGCGCACCTCGAGCTCGGCGGCAACAACGCCCTCGTCGTCCTCGGCGACGTCGACGTCGCCTCCGCGGCATCCGCCGGCGCGTGGGGGTCGTTCCTGCACCAGGGACAGATCTGCATGACCACGGGACGCCACCTCGTCCACGACAGCATCTACGACGAGTACGTCGCCGCCCTCAGCGCCAAGGCGGCGGCCCTCCCGGCGGGCGACCCCTCGACGGGAGCGCCCCTCGGCCCGATCATCGACGAGCGCCAGCGCGACAAGATCGACGCCATCGTGACCGAGACCGTGGATGCCGGTGCTCGCGTCACCGCGGGAGGCAGTTACGACCGCCTCTTCTACGAAGCGACCGTCCTGGCCGACGTCACCCCCGACCACGCCGCCTTCCAGAAGGAGATCTTCGGACCCGTCGCCCCCGTGACGCGTTTCGGCTCGGTCGACGAGCTCGTCGATCTCGTGAACGCGAGCGACTACGGCCTGTCGCTCGGCATCCTCGCCAAGGACGCCTTCCGCGCCTACGAGCTCGCCGACCGCCTGCCCAGCGGCATCCTGCACATCAACGACCAGACCGTCGACGACGAGTCCCAGGCACCCTTCGGCGGCGTCGGCGCCTCCGGCACCGGCGCGCGCTTCGGCGGGCACGAGGCCAACATCGAGGCGTTCACCGAGACCCAGTGGGTCACGATGCAGGCCGACGTCGCCACCTACCCGTTCTGAGGTCGGACGGGGGATGGATGCCTCCGGCCCGCTCTTTCCGTGGAAGGGGGCGGGCCGGAGGCATCCGTCCGTCTGCGTCAGGCGCCGCGCAGCGCGGCGACCGGCTCGATGCGGCTCGCGCGCAGGGCGGGCACTCCCCCGGCGCCCAGACCGACGACCGCGCCCAGCAGCGCGCCGCCGACGGCGACGACGGGATCCAGCACCGGCGTCCACTGCTGCGTCAGCGAGACGACGACGACCGCCAGCACGCCGACCGACGCGCCGATGAGCCCGCCGAGGAGTCCGACCACGATCGATTCCACGACGAACTGGCCGGCGATCTGCTGCCGCGTCGCGCCGAGAGCCCGGCGCAGGCCGATCTCGCCGACCCGCTCCATGACCGACAGCATCGTCACGTTGGCGATGCCGAGGCCGCCCGCCAGCAGCACGACCACCGACAGGATGACGAACACCACGTTCACGTCCGCCTGCACCTGCGCGCCGAGGTCCGAACGGCCCGACGGTGCGGCCACCTCCATCGTGTCCGGGGCGTCGGGGGCGAGAGCGAGGGCGATCTGCGCGCGCAGCTGCGGACCCGCGCCGATATCGATCCGCGCCTGTGCCTCGCCCGGCGCCGCCGCCGAGAAGTCCGCGCGCGCCGACCCGGTGGGGATGACCACCGCGTCCGTCAGATCCCCGCGCGTGGACGGGGTGCCGTAGATGCCGATGACGGCGTAGGCGAGACCGTCGATGAAGATAGACGGCTGCGTGTCGATGCGGTTGATCCCCAGCCGCTCGGCGGCGCGCTCCCCGAGCAGGGCCACCCGGTCGGCGCGTGCATCGTGCCCCGCGTCGAAAGGACGCCCGGTCACGGTCTCCGCTCCGACCGTGTCGAGAATGTCCGCCGAGGCGGCGAACAGGCGCGGGGGCGCCGCCGCCGCCGCCGACGGGTCGTTGACCGGCACCGACGTGAGGGTCCGCCCCTCGAGGTCGACCTCGCCGATGAGCGCCGCCGCACGCACGCCCGCCAGCCGCTCCATCCGCCCGACGGTGTCCCACGGCAGCGACGCCGTCGCGACCTCGGTCCCGCCTCGCGCCTGCGCCGTGGCGGGGGTGACCGTGAGCCGGGTCGCGGCGGCCGCGTCGAACTGCGCCGCGATCTGGCTCGCCGCCGTCTGCGCGAACCCGATCGTCGCGACGAGGGCCGCGATCCCGAGGACCGTGCCGGCCAGCGTCATGAGGAGCCGGGCCGGCCGGGCGCCGATGTCGGCGGTCGCCTCCCCGACGAGGTCCGAGAACCGGAAGCGGTCGGCCGCGTCGACCGGACGGAGGTCCGGCGCCGGCGTGGTCTCGGGACGGCGCCGCCGGCGGAGGCGCCGGATCATGCCGCCACCACCTCGGTGAGGCGACCGTCCGCGATCCGAACGGTGCGTCGCGCGCGGTCGGCGACGCCGCGATCGTGCGTGATGAGGATCAGCGTCAGCCCGTCGTCGTTCAGCTCCTCGAAGAGCGTCATGATCTCGCCCGTGGTCGTCTGGTCGAGGTTTCCGGTCGGCTCGTCCGCGAGGAGCAGGCTCGGCCGGGTCACGATGGCGCGCGCCACGGCGACCCGCTGCCGTTCCCCGCCCGACAGCACGCCGGGGAGGAAGGTCAGGCGATGCGACAGCCCCACCCGGTCCAGCGCGTCGCGCGCCCGCGTCTCCCGCTCCGCACGCGGCGCCCCGCTGTAGAGCATCGGCAGCATGACGTTCTCCAGGACCGTCCGACGCGGCAGCAGGTGGAACGACTGGAAGACGAATCCCAGCCGCCGCGCACGAACGGCCGCGCGGCCGTTCTCGTCGAGCCGGCTCGTCGGCGACCCGGCCAGCGTGTACTCGCCCACGGTCGGCCGGTCGAGCAGACCCAGGATGTTCAGCATCGTGGACTTGCCCGACCCGCTCGGACCGACGATGGACACGTACTCCCCGGCATCCACGGTCAGGTTCACGCCCTTGAGCGCCTGCACCTCGGGCGGACCCGGGAACGAGCGTGTCACGTCGCGCAGCTCGATGAGCGCCGTCATCGGCCCACGACGACCAGGTCGCCCTCCGCGAGCTCGCCGTCGACGGGTGTCACCTCGACGGCCCCGTCGGCCGCGAGTCCCGTCTCCACCGTGACCAGCCGCGTCTGCGCCTGCGCCCCCTCGCGCGGATCGGACTCCACGACCTCCACGCGCGACTCGCCGCCGGGGCCGGCCGTCAAAGCGGCGAGCGGGACGTTCAGGACGTCCCCCGCGGTGGCCCCCACCGGGATGGACACGCGCACGTTGGTGCCCTGCAGCTGCGCGATCTGCTCGGGGCTCAGCGGCGCCGGCTCGAGACGCACCGTCCATCGCGCCTCTCCACCGTCGCCCGCCTCGACGGCGGTGATGGTCGCCTCGTGCGCCGCGCCGTCGGGCAGCTCGAACGTGGCCGTCCCGCCGACCTCGAGCAGTTCGGCGTCCGCCTGCGCGGCCGAGCCGGTGAGCGCGATCGTCGCGCCGGAGACGGTCATCGCCGGGTTCTGCAGCGTGGATCCGCGTCGAGCGGAGACGGCGTCGACACGGCGCGGCAGGTCCGTCAGGTAGAGCACCTCCCCCGCGGGCAGGTACGGCAGGGCGTCCCGACGCGCCCGGTCGACCGCGGCCCGCGCCTGGTCGAGAGCGGCGGTCGCGGATGCCACGGCGCCGCGCTCCGCGGATGTGTCCCGCGGCTGGTCGAGCTGCTGCCGCCGGAGCTCGGCGAGCCCGAGGGCGTCCTCCAGGCCGCCGATGAGCACGGCGTCGCCCGCCCCCGAGGCCCGCGCGGCGTCCAGCTCGCGTCGGGCCGCCGCGACGGCGTTGTCCGCCTCGCGCCGTTCGACGACACCCGCGCCCGCCTGGGCCGACGCCAGCGCGGCCTGCGCGGCCTGCACCGCCTGCTCCGCGCTGCGCACGCCCTCCTCCGCGCTGGTGACGCCCTCCGCGACCCCGTCCTCGGCGTCCGGGGCCGGGTATCCCGCCTGCGCGTACAGCTGTGCGACGGAGGATGCCGCCTGGGCGTCGAAAACGGTGTTCCCGGGGTCGCCGGCATCCAGGCCGACCGCGCGCATGGCCTGCTTGAACTGGACGACGTCCGGGCCGGAGACCCCGACGCGCAGCGAGCGGTAGGAGGGCAGCTCGCCCGGGAGGACGATGACCGGACGGCCGGCCAGCTCCATCGCCACCGCCAGCGGACCCAGCTCGGCTCCGGCCTCGGGCACCTGGCCGGTGATCACGGCCGGTCCCGACAGCGCCGACGTGTCGATCTGCACCTCGACGGGGTCGGCGAACCCGACCTCCCCGCGGATGGTGACGTCGTTGCTCAGCGTCCCGAACCCGACGGGGACCGTCACGAGGCCCGGATCCGGCGGCGCGGCGCCCGCCGCGGCGTCGGCGGGCGAGATGACGAACCGTCCGACCACGAGACCGGCGACGAGCGCGACCACCGCCGCGACGGCGACGATCCACAGCGTGCGGTTGCGGCGGAACGTGCCCGCCCAGCCCGCGGCGAGGCGGCGCCACGGACCGCGCCGCGGCGTCTGCGCGTCGGTGCTGTCCTGGGGCTCGGTGAGAAGGAGGTCCTCGCTCACGAACGGGCCTGCTCGGCGGCGGCCTTCAGCGCCTCGAGCTCGGTCTTGTGGTCGGCGACGAAC
>VGAV01000194.1 GCA_016870695.1 Actinomycetota bacterium
TTCTCCGCGCTCTCCGCGGAGTCGACGCCGAGGGAAAGGCGAGTGGATGCCAGGACCGCCCGCACGCGGTCTGCCGACCGAGGGGTCATCCACAGGGGGTAGGCGATGAACACGTCGTCGATGCCCGCGGCGGCGAACACCTCGGCCTCGCCGAGCGTCGCGACCGTGATGCCCACCGCCCCGAGCGCCACCTGCAGCCGGGCGATCTCGGGGATCTTGTGCGTCTTCGCGTGCGGACGGAGGGCGATGTCCTTCCCCGCGAGCGCGGTCTGCATCCCGGAGAGGTTCCGCTGGAGGATGTCGCGGTCGATGAGCAGGCTCGGCGTCTCGAGATCGGACACGGGCGAGTGCTGCATGATGTCGGCTCCGCTCGGTGGGGTGAGGCCTGCTCCGCAGACCGGCGGCGCCGATCGGGGTCGATGACGATGCTAGGACGGCAGTGCGACCCTCCGCGTGTGCGCGCGCACGGACGGCAGGCGCCGGCCGGTCGTGAGCATCGTGCGGAGGCCGGTCAGGCGTCGGCGCACCGCCCACCGCGTGACATTCGCGAGCGACTCGCGGACGATTGCCCCGCTCATCTTGCTCACCCCGCGCTCGCGCTCCACGAAGGTGATCGGCACCTCCGAGACGCGCAGGCCGCGCTGCAGCGCGCGCCACAGCAGGTCGAGCTGGAAGCAGTAGCCCTGGGAGGCGACGTCGTCGACCCCGATCGCGTCGAGGGCGTCGGCGCGGAAGACCCGGTAGCCCCCCGTCGCGTCGCGGACGTCGATTCCGAGGGCGAGACGCGCGTAGAGGTTGCCGCCGCGGCTGAGCAGCCGTCGGTGCAGCGGCCAGTTCCGCACCCGGCCGCCGGGGATCCAGCGCGAACCGAGCACGACGTCGGCGGTCGGCGTCTCGGCCAGCAGGGCCGGGAGCGCCTCCGGCTGGTGGGAGCCGTCGGCATCCATCTCGACCAGGTAGGCGTAGCCGTGGGCACGCCCCCAGGCGAAGCCGTCGAGGTACGCGCGGCCGAGACCGTCCTTGCCCGACCGGTGCAGGACGTGGACCGCCTCGTGCCGGAGCGCCAGCCGGTCGGCGAGCTCACCGGTCCCGTCGGGCGAGCCGTCGTCGACGACGAGGACATCGGTGCCGCCGACGGCGAGGACGCGGTCGACGATCGGGCCGAGGTTCTCGATCTCGTTATAGGTGGGGATGATGGTGAGGACCGGGGTCATGTCTCTCCTGAGGCGTCGAGGGGCGGATGTCAGGCTGCGACGGCCGTCACGACGACGTTGTCGACGTAGTGGCCCGTCTCGGGATCCCAGGCGCCCGCGCACGTGACGATGCGCAGCTCCGGGGTCGGGACGGGGGCGTAGATGGATGCCGTGGGGAAGGTGTCCTTCTCGACGGTCTGGAGTCCCGTCACGACGAAGTCCGCCGTCGTGCCGTCGCTGCGCCGGACCGACACGGTGTCGCCGGCGGTCAGCTTCGGCAGGTCGAAGAACACGGCGGGGCCCGTGGGGGAGTCGACGTGCGCGGCGATGACCGCCGGACCCACCTCCCCGGGGAGGACGCCGCCCTCGTACCAGCCGACGGCGTCGAAGTCGGTGGGCGCCTCGATCCAGCCGTCCGCCCCGCGGTCCAGCCCGATGAGGTCGGACTCGACGCCGATGGCGGGGATCGAGAGGTGGACGGGTGTCGCCGTGGAGGCCGGGGCCGCCGCGACCGGGTCCTGGAAGCCGGAGGCGGCGCCCGTGCCGGAGGCGCTGCCCGTGCCGGAGTCGGCCCCCGCCGGCGCGGCGGAGCCGGACTCCTCGAGCGGGGGGCAGCCGGCGAGGACGTCGTCCGTCAGCATCGCCGTCGCCAGGGCGTTCCACGCGTCGCCGTAGTAGGTGGGCGTGGATGCCGAGGTGTCGGACATCCGCTGCAGGTCGGCCTCGGCGGCATCCCTGTCCCCGTCAGCTGCGGAGGACGCCGCCCGGGCGGCGTACGCGATCGCGTGCTGGTCGCTCGTGACCGCGCCCGCGCCGGAGTCGAGCTCCGCGGCGAGGGTGTCGTCCGCGGGGAGCGCGGCGGCGATGCGCCCCGCCAGCGCCCGGTCCGCGGGCTCGCACGACTCGGCGAAGCGGATCGGGGTGCGCGTGGCGTCGTAGCCGTAGCCCGGCTCGCCCTGGCCGTCGGCGGCGCCGGCGATCGCGACGGTCCCGTCGGCCGCCACCGTCGCCCAGTTCGTCGGCAGGGGGTTCGCGTCGAGCAGGGCCGAGGTCACGGCCCGGCTGCCCTCGGCCAGCTCCTCCCACCGCGGATCGTCCGAGGCCTCGGACAGCACCGCGTAGGCGGCCGGCGAGGCGTAAGAGGGGTTGTAGGCGTGGGGCGACGACGTGGCCCACGGACCGGGCAGCAGGATCCGCCCGACAGCGGTCTCGGCCGTCATGTCGTCGAGCAGCGCCTCTCCGAGCGCGATGCCCTCGGTGCGCAGGTCGTCGCGGCCGAACGCGTCCCCCGCGAGCACGAGGGCACGGGCGGCATCCAGGTCCGCGTCGGAGGCCGGCTGCTCGTCGACGACCGCGCCGTCCTCCCACCGCCACGCGAGCAGCAGGTCGTCGCGCTGCAGGTTCTCGGTGGTCCACGACCAGATGCGGTCGAACTGCTCCTCGTCGCCGGCCGCCAGGGCGAGGAGCAGGCCGTACGCCTGCCCCTCGCTGACGGTGTCGCCGCCCTGGTCGGTGCGCACGACCCGTCCGTCGTCCACATAGGTCGACAGGAACGCGGATGCCGTCTCGACGGTGCGGTCGGGACCCTCCGTGTCCGGCTCGGCCGGTCCGGCACAGGCGGTCAGGGTGAGCGCGACGGCGACGGCGGCCGCGCCCGCGGAGAGGACGGTGCGGATGCCGGTCACGCGGTGCCCTTCGCCGCCCGACGACGGAGCGCCGCCACCGCGACGAGCAGGCCGCCGAGCAGAGCCGCCGCGCCCACGACGGCACCAGGGGCGACCTCGGACGACGCGGCCGTCCCGCCGCCGCCGGTGTGGATGCCGCCGACGGGCATGTCGGCGAGGGTGGCCGAGTCGGTGACGGCGCGCGCGGTCAGCGCCCCCGCGGCGTCATCGAGCACGAAGAGGGTCGAGACCGATCCAGCGGGGAGGTCGACGGCGGAGGAGCCGCTCTCGTTGGCGCCGGTCAGCTCGAGGTCCCACGAACCGGCGGGCACGGCGGCGTAGTCGGTGGCGGTCCCGGTGGGGACGTCACGCGCGATCGCGCGGCCCTCCGCGGTGTCCACGTCGACGGTCGGCTCGACCGTGGAGGCCTGGACCACGCGCACGCGCGCCTGTCCCTCGTCGGGGGCGGAGAGGTCGTCCTCGAAGACCGTCGTGCGCAGCTCGGCGTTGCGGCCGTAGGCGGCGACCGTGACCGGCTCGCCCTCCGCGACGTCGATCGACTGCTGCACGACGGGCTCGGCGTCGTCGGCGGCGTCGGAGGGGACCATCGACACGACGTACGTGCCCTCCGCGAGGGGGATGTAGTCGCTGACGGCGCCGTAGGCGACGTCGTCCAGCGCGTACACGACGGCGCCGCCCGAGAGCGCCGTCATCTGCACGTCGACCGACTTGGTGTCGGGGGACAGGTGCGCCACGCGCGCCCATCCGCCCGGAGCCGCCGAGGCGGCCGATGCCGCGGGGGCGAGGGCGACGCCGAGGGCCATCGGCATCACGGCCGCGGCCGCGAGCGCGAGGCCGCGCAGGGCGCGCCGGGGTGCGCGGGTCGAGGAGCGGGGGGTCTGAGTCATGCGGGTCATGAAGGGTCCTTTCGTCGGGGGGAGGAGAGTCGTCCGGGGGGACGGGGTCACAAGGTCGGACGCGGCAGGAGGTCGGTCGGCTCGTCGGGGGAGAACGTGACCACCACTCCGGCATCGCCGCGCTCGACCGAGACGGGGCGGAGGCGGCCGGTCAGCGACTCGTAGAACCGCACCACCTCGTCCGCGCCCGCGGCGGTGCCGCGTGCGTCCTGACCGTCGAAGGCGCTGATGACGAGCTGACGGTGCACGCCCGAGGGGTCGCCGTCGAGCTGGTCGATCGCGGCGACGTCGATGCGTCCGACCGCCGAGAGCTGACCGAGGGTCACCAGGATGCGGCCGTCGACGACGCCGGAGGTCAGCAGGTCCTGCTCGGCGCCGGGGAGTCCGATGCCGGGGTTCTGCAGCAGCTGCTGTCCGGCCACCGACCGGGCGGTGTAGAGCCCCTCGTCCGCAGCCTGGGCGAGCGCGGCCTGCTCCCGATCGATCAGACGCACGTCGACCTGCTGCGCCCCCTCGCCGAAGGACGCCACGACCACGCTGTTCTCGATCGCCTGGCGGACGGTCGGGAACTCGGTGGGGAACGTGCGCATCGAGTCCGTCGTGATGACGTAGTCGTAGTCCCGCCAGCCGTCGGGAGCGAGCTCCTGTACGTCGGGGTCGGTGTCGGCCTTGTAGTACCAGACGACGTCCTCGCGGGTGAAGCCCGCGTCGACCAGGTCCACCCACATGGCGTCGTCGACGAGCATGCGCGCGTCGCCCGGGGCGTTCTGCGTCATCCACGCCTCCGCGTCGCGCAGCGGCCGGTCGAGGTCGGCGAGGAGGAACCCGCGCAGCTGCGCGGCCCACAGCGGACCCGCGGCGACGAGCGCGACGAGCAGGCCGGACGCGACCGCGACCCCGCCGAACCGGCGCAGCGTCGCCCGTGACCGCAGCGACTCGACGGCGACCTGTCCCATCCCCGCCACGACGACGGCGGCGAACGGGATCAGCATGATGACGTACGGCACCGGGAGGTAGCCGCCGCGGAACATGAACGCCGTCAGCGCGAGCAGGGCGATCGCCCAGGGCCGGAGGCGACGGACGAACAGCGCGGCCACGGCCGCCGCGAGCGCGGTCACGATGAGCGCCGCGTCCAGCTGCCACCACAGGCCGACGGTCCGGGACATGAGGCTCTCGGGGTCGAACAGAGACCCGCTGCCCTCGCGGGACGCCAGCTGGAAGGCCAGCCCGTCCCACAGGCTCACGCGGCCGTCGGCCGGCATGACCTCGCCCTTGACCACGGCGAACGCGACGTAGGTGAGGCCGATGAGCCCCAGCACCGCGGTCGCGACCGACAGCGTGTAACGGCGGGTCGTCTTGTCGGCGCCGCGCCACAGGAACCAGGCGAGCAGCGGCAGCGCGAGGAGGTACGTCTCCTTCGTCAGCACGGCGATGCCGAAGGCGGCGGCGGCCCCGATGTAGCCGATGAGCTGCGCGCGCCGGCTCAAGGCCAGCAGCAGGGCGGCCAACAGCCACGCCGTCGCGATGTTGTCGAGGTACACCTGACGGTGGAACTGCACCGCCAGCGGCGAGAGCAGGA
>VGAV01000195.1 GCA_016870695.1 Actinomycetota bacterium
GAGCCGGGGACCCGCTGACATGGAGTCGCGGAGCCTCCCCGTCCCCGACGGGCTCGACGGAACGCGCATCGACCAGGCGCTCGCCAAGATGCTCGGGTTCTCGCGCACCTTCGCGGCGGACGTGGCCGACGCCGGCGGCGTGACCGTCGACGGGCGCACCGCTGCGCGCTCCGACCGCCTGCGGGCCGGGTCGTGGCTCCTCGTCGAGTGGGAGCCGAAGCGCGACCCCGAGATCGTCCCGGTCGCGGTGCCCGATCTGGGCATCGCGTACGACGACGACGACATCGTGGTGGTCGACAAACCCGCGGGCGTGGCCGCGCACCCCTCGGTCGGCTGGGACGGGCCCACGGTCCTGGGCGCCCTCGCCGCGGCGGGATACCGGATCGCGACGACGGGCGCCGCCGAGCGGCAGGGGGTCGTGCACCGTCTCGACGTCGGCACCAGCGGCCTCATGGTCGTCGCCAAGAGCGAGCGGGCGTACACGCTCCTCAAGGCCGCGTTCAAGGAGCGCGAGGTCGAGAAGGTCTACCACGCGGTCGTCCAAGGGCACCCGGACCCGCTCGCGGGGACGATCGACGCCCCCATCGGGCGGCACCCGAGCCACTCCTGGAAGTTCGCCGTCACGCCGGACGGCAAGGACTCGGTCACCCACTACGAGACGCTCGAGGCCTTCCCGCGCGCCTCGCTGCTGGAGATCCACCTCGAGACCGGACGCACCCACCAGATCCGTGTGCACATGGCCGCCCACCGCCACCCGTGCGTCGGCGACCCGCTCTACGGGGCCGACCCGACGCTGGCTGCCCGGCTGGGGCTGACCCGGCAGTGGCTGCACGCCCATCGGCTCGCCTTCGCCCACCCGGCGACGGGGGAGTGGGTCTCGTTCGCGTCCGCCTACCCCGCCGACCTCGCGCACGCTCTCGAGCTGCTGAGCGACGGCATCTGACGACACGCGCGGGAGACGTCCTCCGACTGGGCGTCCACCACGAACTTCGCGAGGCGATGTCGGAGGCCGACCGTAGACTCGACGCGTGGCAGCAGAGTCCTTCGTTCACCTCCACGTGCACAGCGAGTATTCGATGCTCGACGGCGCTGCGCGCATCGGCCCGATGGTCCAGGAGGCCGTCAAGCAGGGGATGCCGGCGATCGCCGTCACCGACCACGGCAACACGTTCGCGGCCTTCGAGTTCTACAAGACCGCCAAGGACGCGGGCATCAAGCCGATCATCGGCATCGAGGCCTACGTCACCCCCGGCACCCACCGCTCGGACAAGGCGCGCGTCCGCTGGGGCACACCGGAGCAGCAGGGCGACGACGTGTCCGGCTCGGGCGCGTACACGCACATGACGCTGCTGTCCGAGACGACCGAGGGCATGCACAACCTGTTCCGCCTGTCGTCGAAGGCGAGCATGGAGGGCTACTACTTCAAGCCCCGCATGGACCGCGAGCTGCTGCAGACGTACGGCAAGGGGCTCATCGCGACGACCGGCTGCCCCTCGGGCGAGGTCCAGACGCGGCTGCGCCTCGGCCAGTACGACGCCGCGCGAGCGGCGGCGGCGGAGTTCCAGGACATCTTCGGCAAAGAGAACTACTTCGCCGAGATCATGGACCACGGCCTGTCCATCGAGCGCCGGGTCATGAGCGACCTGCTGAAGATCTCGAAGGACCTCGGCATCCCGCTGGTCGGCACCAACGACCTGCACTACACGCACCAGCACGACGCCACGAGCCACGCGGCGCTGCTGTGCGTCCAGTCGGGCTCGACGCTCGACGACCCGAAGCGCTTCAAGTTCGACGGCGACGGCTACTACGTCAAGTCGCCGGCCGAGATGCGCCAGGTCTTCCGCGACAACCCGGAGGCCTGCGACAACACGCTGCTCATCGCCGAGCGCTGCGAGGTCGAGTTCGACACCTCCGCCAACTACATGCCGCGCTTCCCCGTGCCCCCGGGCGAGACCGAGGGCAGCTGGATGATCAAGGAGGTCGAGAACGGCCTGCAGGACCGCTACCCGGGCGGCATCCAGGATGCCGTCCGGAAGCAGGCCGAGTACGAGACCGACGTCATCCTGCAGATGGGGTTCCCCGGCTACTTCCTCGTCGTCGCCGACTTCATCAACTGGGCCAAGCGCAACGGCATCCGCGTCGGTCCCGGTCGTGGATCGGGAGCCGGCTCGATGGTCGCGTACGCGATGAAGATCACCGACCTCGACCCGCTGCAGCACGGCCTCATCTTCGAGCGCTTCCTCAACCCCGACCGCGTCTCCATGCCCGACTTCGACGTCGACTTCGACGACCGTCGTCGCGGCGAGGTCATCCAGTACGTCACGGAGAAGTACGGCGACGAGCGCGTCGCGCAGATCGTCACGTACGGCACGATCAAGGCGAAGCAGGCGCTCAAGGACGCCGGCCGCGTCCTCGGCTTCCCGTTCAGCATGGGCGACAAGCTCACCAAGGCGATGCCGCCGGCGGTGATGGGCAAGGACATGCCGCTCGACGGGATGTTCAACCCGGAGCACCCGCGCTACAAGGAGGCGAGCGAGTTCCGCACCCTCATCGAGACCGACGCCGAGGCGAAGACGGTCTTCGACACCGCGCTCGGGCTCGAGAACCTGAAGCGGCAGTGGGGCGTGCATGCCGCGGGCGTGATCATGTCGAGCGAGCCGCTCATCGACATCATCCCGATCATGCGCCGCGAGCAGGACGGCCAGATCGTCACGCAGTTCGACTATCCCGCGTGCGAGTCGCTCGGCCTGATCAAGATGGACTTCCTGGGGCTGCGCAACCTCACCATCATCAACGACGCGCTCGACAACATCGAGGCCAACCGCGGACACCCGCTCGTCCTCGAGGACCTTGACCTCGACGACGCGGCATCGTACGAGCTGCTGGCGCGCGGCGACACGCTCGGCGTGTTCCAGCTCGACGGCGGGCCGATGCGCTCGCTGCTGCGCCTCATGCGCCCCGACAACTTCGAGGACATCTCGGCCGTGCTGGCGCTGTACCGCCCGGGTCCGATGGGCGTGAACTCGCACATCAACTACGCGCTGCGCAAGAACAAGCAGCAGGAGATCGAGCCGATCCACCCCGAGCTCGAGGAGCCGCTGGCCGACATCCTCGACACGACCTACGGCCTCATCGTCTACCAGGAGCAGGTGATGGCCGTCGCCCAGCGCGTCGCCGGGTACACGCTCGGACAGGCCGACCTGCTGCGTCGCGCGATGGGCAAGAAGAAGAAGAGCGAGCTCGACAAGCAGAAGGAGATCTTCTTCGGCGGCATGACCGAGCGCGGCTTCGGCGAGGTCGCCCAGCAGACGCTGTGGAAGGTGCTCGAGTCCTTCGCGGACTACGCCTTCAACAAGGCCCACACCGCCGCGTACGGTCTCGTCTCGTACTGGACCGCTTACCTGAAGGCCCACTATCCCGCCGAGTACATGGCCGCGCTGCTGACGAGCGTGGGCGACTCGAAGGACAAGATGGCGGTCTACCTCAACGAATGCCGCCGCATGGGCATCAAGGTGCTCCCGCCCGACGTCAACGAGTCGATCCGCTTCTTCGCCGCCGTGGGCGAGGACATCCGCTTCGGCCTCGGCGCGGTCCGCAACGTCGGCACGAACGTCGTCGACGGGATCGTGGCCGCGCGGCAGGAGGCCCCTTACACGTCGTTCCACGACTTCCTGTCGAAGGTCCCCGTCCACGTCGCGAACAAGCGCACGGTGGAGTCGCTCATCAAGGCCGGGGCGTTCGACTCGCTCGGCTCGACGCGGCGCGCCCTGGTCGAGATCCACGAGGACGCCTGCGAGGGCGCGGTGCTCGACAAGCGGCGCGAGGCCAACGGCGAGGTCGGCTTCGACTTCGACTCGCTCTGGGACGAGCCTCAGCAGGTGCAGAAGGTCCCCGAGCGGCCTGAGTGGACGAAGAAGGACAAGCTCGCCTTCGAGCGCGAGATGCTCGGCCTGTACGTGTCGGACCACCCGCTCGCGGGTCTCGAGGTGCCGCTCGCCAAGCACGCGTCGACGTCGATCCACGACCTGCTCGCCTCCGAGGACGTGCAGGACGGCGATCAGGTCACCGTCGCCGGGCTACTCACGAGTGTCCAGCACCGCGTCGCGAAGCAGAGCGGCAACCCGTACGGCATGGTCACCGTCGAGGACTTCAACGGCGAGGTGACCGTGATGTTCATGGGAAAGACCTACGCGGAGTTCGGCCCGGCGCTCGTGGCCGACAGCATCATGGTCGTCCGCGGGCGCGTGTCCCGTCGGGACGACGGCCTCAACCTGCACGCGCAGAGCGCGTTCGCGCCCGACCTCGAGGGTCTCGACGAGACGAGCGGCCTGGTGCTGATGGTGCCGGAGCAGCGCGCCAACGAGGCGCTCGTGGGCGAGCTCGCGCAGATGCTCCGTCGGCATTCAGGCAGCACAGAGGTGACGCTCAAACTGCACAAAGCGGGCACGGCGAAGGTCTTCGAGGTGCCGCTGCCCGTCCGCGTCACCGCCGACCTGTTCGGGGAGCTGAAGGGGCTCCTCGGTCCCAACTGCCTCGGCTGAGCACCCCCGCCGTGCCGACGGCTGTCAACCCGGGCGGACCGGCGGCGATCTCGCGGCACGCTCGAGATGTGACGGTGCGCCGAGCGCGTTCCGGCACTCTGGATACGTGACGGTGCGTGCGCGCTTCGAAACCACGGATATGTGACGGTGCGCCCGGCGCTCCGGCACGGCACCCTCGATACAGTGACGACGCGCTCCGGCGCTCGGAAAGGATGATCGTGACTGATCGCAACGACGACCACATCGCCGCGGTGGCGGCCCCGGACGACGGCGCCACGGGGCGCCCCGCCCCCGACGGGACCGCGGGGGAGACCCCCGCCGCCGACGCGGCGCACGCGTCCCGCCTCCACGGCGCCGACGCATCCGCGCGCCCGGGCGCCGCCCGCCCCGACTCGACGGACGCGCCGCAGTACGGCGTCGGTCCGTTCTCGGTGCGCGAGGTCGTGCTGCTCGGCATCTGGGCCGTCGCGTTCCTCGTGTCGTTCTTCCGCCTCAACGACGTCCTCGCGCCGGCCGGGGTGCTGATCGGCGGATCGAACGTCTGGCTGTCGGGTCTGTGGTGGATCCCGACCATCGCGCTGCCGACGGTCGCCGTGGGCCTCATCGTCCTGCGCCGGCTGTCGCCGCAGGGCATCCGGCGCGTGGGGTCGCTCGGCATCGACCAGTTCGCCTCCGTCGCGTTCTCCGTCGCCGCCCTCGTGTGGGTGGCGTGGGTGTGGGACACCGTCGCCGTCGCGAACGAGGCCGGCTTCTGGTCCCGCTCGTGGGTCGTGTGGGTCGAGGCGGTCCTGATGGTCGCCGGTGTCGTCTTC
>VGAV01000196.1 GCA_016870695.1 Actinomycetota bacterium
ACTGACCGTGAGGTTCGCCAACGCGTGGGTGACGAAGTTGTCGCCCGCGCCGAACTGCTCGTCGGTCGTCCAGTCGATCGTCGACATCAGCTTGTCGACGTTCGGGGTCTGGCCCGACTTGAGAGTGCACAGTTCGGTGAGGGGCGGGGTGCTGTAGGTGCGCAGGGTCACGCCCTGCTCTTGCTGGGGGAGATCCGCCGGTGTGTTGACGGCGGGGTCGACGGCGGCGCCGGCGGGCAGGATCGCTCCTGTCGCCACGAGCGCTCCGCCCAGGAGACCGGCCGCGAGGGTCCTCGCGACGCGGGTGCTGCGCCGGCGGGTGCCGGTCGAGGCAGCGGGTATGGGCATCATTGCTCCTTCGGATCGTCGTCGCGGCCGACGCACGATCTCCGTCGCCCTCGACGGTCGTCATCGTAGGTGGCTTTTGCCAACACGTCTACAAAACCTGGCAGATACGCGTTAAGAATCAGCAGCGTCACTGGGATTCTCGGTCCATTGCTCGGCTGCAGAGGTGTGCGGTCGAAGGAATTCCCCCGGCTGTAGCTGTTTTTACCACCCGCCTCGAATGTTCGACGGCCGTGCATCTTTTGCTTGACCGATGTGCAATGCAGGGCTACTGTCGGCTCGAACCCGCAGAACCGACCCGTGACAGCGCCGTCACGAGGCTTCCAGCCGACGTGCGCCGCCGACGACCGGCATCTCGTTCAGCGGCCGTCCCCGGCGGCCGTTCCCCACCACGAGTCGCCTCGTGCGACAGCACCGCCCCGGCGGTGGCAGAACGGAGCTCCCCATGTCCACGACCCTTCGCCGCAGTCTCCTCGCCCGTCTCGGCGCCGCCGGCCTCGGCGTCTGCGCGCTCGCCGTCGTCGGTGCCGGCGCCGCCGTCGCCGCCGATGAGGACACCGTCGACGTCCGCGTCGATATCGCTCCCGACGAGGAGCCGGGCATCCTCGCCCTCACGGTCGCGAACGACTCGACCTCGCTCACCGAGGCCGAACGCGACGGCACCGACCGCATGTTCACCGGAAAGCTGCCGACCGTGACCGTCACCGACACCCGCCTCCCCGAGAACGTCGACCCGTCGTCGTACTGGTACGTCATGGGGTCCATCACCGACTTCGCCGGCACCGCGGGCCAGCCGCCCATCTCGGCGGCCGAGTCCTTCGGCTGGTACCCCGACATCGTGTCCGGCAACCCCGAGGGCGGCGACCAGGTCGTCGCGCCCGGCGACCCCGTCGACCCGGGCATCGGCGGCTTCGTCGACGCCGAGCTGCTCGCGAGCGTCGACAGCGCGAGCGACGCGGCCGGCGGCGCCTACTCCGCGACCGCGGACCTGCTCCTGCGCACCCCGGCCGACGTCGCTGCCGGCTCCTATGCCGCGACGATCACCCTGACCCTGCTGCAGGACTGACCCTCGGGCGGCGGGGCGGGCGGGCGGCTTTCGGGCCGTCCGCCCGTTCGTGTTCCCGTCCGTCCGTCGTGCGTCCCGTCCGCCGTCGTGCGGAGAATCGGGCGACACGCCGCCCCGAACGGGGTCGTCACCCGGCGTGTCCGCCGGGACTCCGCAGGACGGTGGGAGGGGTGGATGCCGATGCCGTGGCATCCATCCCTCGCCTACCCGCGACCGGCCCCACCGTCGTGCGTCCCTTCCGCCGTCGTGCGGAGAATCGGGCGACACGCCGTGCCGAACGGGGTCGTCACCCGGCGTGTCCGCCGGACCTCCGCAGGACGGTGAGAGGGGTGGATGCCGATGCCGTGGCATCCATCCCTCACCTACCCGCGACCGGCCCCACCGTCGTGCGTCCCGTCCGCCGTCGTGCGGAGAATCGGGCGACACGCCGTGCCGAACGGGGTCGTCACCCGGCGTGTCCGCCGGACCTCCACAGGACGGCTCGGCAGGCGGCCGAAGGGACGACTCGGCAGAAGGCCGGACCGACGGCACGGCAGGCGGCGGGACCGACGGCTCGGCGCGCAGCGCCTCCCGCACGATGCGCCGCGGGTCGTACCGGCGGGGGTCGAGACGTTGCCAGTCCACGTCGGCGACCTCCGGGCCGAGCTCCTCGCGGAGACGCCCCTGCGCGGCCTGGCCCCACCCCCGCGCCCGGCGGGTGAGCCGTCCGAGGGCCTCGGCCGCCGCGGGCAGCCGCTCCGGACCGATGATGAGCGCGGCGAGGACGGCGATGAGCAGCAGCTTCTCGATCGTCAGCCCGAAGGTCACGCCGTCACCTCCGCCCGCGCCGGCGACGGGGCCAGGGCGCGGGCGCGCCGCCGGTCGAGCAGGAGCGCGACCCCGGCCGCCCCCAGGTAGAACAGCGTCAGCGTGCCGGCCAGCAGCAGCATCGACATCACGTCGGCCGCCGGGGTGGCCAGCGCGGCGAACACGGTCGCGACGAGCACCGCGACGCGCCAGCCGCGAAGGATGGTCCGCCCGCTGAGCACGCCGGCGACGTTCAGCGCCACGAGGAAGACCGGCAGCACGAACGCGACCCCCACCGCCAGCAGCAGCTTGAGGACGAAGTCGTAGTAGACCGCGGCACCGTAGAGCGCGGCCCCCTGCGCGGGCACGAACCGCGCCATGAGCTCGATGATGTGCGGCATCAGGAGGAGCCCCGCCGCGCAGCCGGCGAAGAACAGCGGCACGGCCGCGCCGACGAACGCGAGGCTCCGCCGCACCTCGCGGCGGGTGAGGCCCGGCACGACGAACGCCCCGACCTGCCACAGCCAGACCGGAGCGGACAAGAGGATGCCGACGGCGAACGACATCCGCATCCGCAGGTCGAACGCGGCGGTGACGGAGTCGAAGTTCAGCGCGACGAGGTCGCTCTCGCGCGCTTCGGAGACGGCGCGGATGGGCGCGGTGAGCACGGCGATCAACGGGTCGGTGCAGAAGAACGCGATCACCGTCCCGACGACCACGGCGAGCGCCGCGATCGTGAGTCGCCGCCGGAGCTCGACGAGGTGTCCCCCGAGCGAGAGGCGCCGTTCGCGCCACTCCGGGGACGTCCGGATGCGGCGCATCATCGCGTCAGGGGGTGCGCGGGGGCTCGGGGAGGGCCGTCGCCGCGGCGGGGGACGGAGGGGTGGATGCCACTCCCTCGGCGCCGTCGTCGGCCTTCATCGCCTGCATCTCGCCCTTGAAGACGCGCGCCGACTGTCCGACGCTCTTGGCCAGCGCCGGCAGCTTCGCAGCGCCGAACAGGAGCAGGATCACCGCGAGCACGATCAGCAGATGCCATCCGGTCATTCCATGGAGCATGAGCCCTCCTTCGGGCTGGCCGGCCTCATCGCGCGGCACATCGTGGGGGAATGCGATGCCGTGGGGCACCGGGTGGGCCGATGCTAACCCTGGACGATCGGGGATAACAAGACTATCGTCATGTATCCGATTCCTGAATGCGCATTAAGCAACTTTTGATTGACCGATGGACGAACTTCGGTCAGGATGACCACCAGAGCAGCCCCGCTTCATCCCCTCGCGGAGCACTCGTCCCCCCCACCCCGGGTCGTCCACGTCAGCCGCCGTACGAGGCGCTGCTCGTCGACCCGTCCGAACTCGATGAAGAGCGGAGGAGAACAGGCGCGCGGCCGGACGCCGCCGCTGCGAAGGGCCCGGGTCGCCACGATCAGCCGTTGAGACCGGCTGGTGACGACCCGGTGAAAACAACTCGAACGCATTCACAGGAGCTGTTTCACGATGCACTCTACTTCTCGGCATCCCGCCGTGCGGTCCCGGTTGACGGCGGTCTTCACCGCCGTCGCCCTCGGGCTGACCGCCGTCGGCGCCACCTCATTGCCGGCCGTCGCCCACGAGGGCCACGACCACGGGACCGACCCCGGCGGCGATCACGGCGATCCCACCGACCCGGGCGTCCCCGACCCCGACCCCGGCGACGGCGAAGGCGCCCTCGACTGGTCCAACTACGAGCGGGTGCTGCTGACGAAGGACGTCGGCGAGCCCATCGACCTGGCCGTGCTGCCGGACGAGCGCGTGCTGCACACCGCCCGCAACGGCGACCTGCGCCTGACCGACCCCTCCACCGGCGTCACGACGGTCGTCAACACGCTCCCGGTGTACCTCAACTCCGAGGACGGCCTCCAGACGGTCGCGCTGGACCCCGACTTCGAGGAGAACAACTGGGTCTACCTCGTCTACTCGCCGCTCGACGCCGACGGCGACGGGCAGAACGACGTGCCCACCGGGAACGCGCCGAACACCCTCCCCGCCGGGGCCGACGAGTCCTACTGGGACCAGTGGAAGGGCGTCAACCGCCTCTCGCGCTTCCAGTGGAACGGCTCCGCCCTCGACACCGCGTCCGAGCAGGTCATCCTCGACGTCGAGGTGCAGCGCGGGCAGTGCTGCCACGTCGGCGCCGACATCGACTTCGACGGCGACGGCAACCTGTACCTGTCCACGGGCGACAACACCCCGGCATCCACTCCGGGCGCCAACGGCTTCGCGCCGAACAACGACGCTCCCGGCTACAACCCGGGCTTCGACGCGCGCCGCGGCGCCGGCAACACCAACGACCTGCGCGGCAAGATCCTCCGCCTGCACGTCGAGGACGACGGCTCGTACACGATCCCCGAGGGCAACCTGTTCGCCCCGGGCACCGAGCTGACCCGCCCGGAGATCTTCGTGATGGGCGTGCGCAACCCGTTCCGCATCGAGGTCGACCCCGCCACCAACTCGCTTTCCTGGGCGGACTACGGTCCCGACGCGACCAAGGCCGTCGCCGAGACCGCCGGTCGCGGACCCATGGGCTACGTGGAGTGGAACGTCGTCAGCCTCGACGAGCCGCACAACGCCGGCTGGCCGTACGTCCACGCCGACAACTTCGCCTACAACGACTGGGACTTCGCCACCGCGACCCCCGGCGCGTTCTTCGACCCCGAGAACCTCGTCAACGAATCCCGCTGGAACACCGGTCTGAGCGAGCTGCCGCCCGCCAAGGCCGCCACGCTGTACTACGGCGACAGCCCGGGCGACCAGCCCTGGGACGAGCTCGTGAACTTCGGCGCGGGCAACGGCCAGGGCCCCATGGGCGGTCCCGTGTACCACTACGACGAGACCAACCCGTCGGAGACCAAGCTCCCCCGCCACTGGGACGGCAAGGCCTTCATGGGCGAGTTCTCGCAGGACTACATCGCCGCCTTCACGGTGGACTGGGATGCCTTCGACGTGACCGCGATCGAGGACTTCCTGCCGAACGCCGCCCTCACCGCCAACGGCCAGCCGCCGCACGACAACCCGATGGACATGGAGATCGGCCCCGACGGCTCGATGTACGTGCTCGATTACGGCGACGGCTTCTTCCGCGCGAACCCCGACGCC
>VGAV01000197.1 GCA_016870695.1 Actinomycetota bacterium
ACCCCGGCCGCGGTGTCCGAGAGCCGCGAGGCGCGCGCGAGGATCCGCAGATCGTCGTCCTTCTCCGGCAGCAGGGCGGTCCGGCGCAGCCCGCGCAGCTGCAGCCGGTGCTCGAGCAGGCGCAGCAGCCGGTAGTCCCGGCCGAACGCCTCCGCCTCGGTCCTTCCGATGTACCCCTCGGCGACGAGCGCGTCGAGGGCATCGAGGGTGCCGCGTTGGCGGATCCGCTCGTCGGTCAGTCCATGGACGAGTTGCAGCAGCTGCACGGTGAACTCGACATCCCGGATGCCGCCCGGCCCGAGCTTCAGCTGGCGGTTGACCTCCGCGGCGGGGATGTTGTCCGTCACGCGCTCGCGCATCCGCTGGACGCCCTCGACGAAGTTCTCGCGTCCCGCGCTGTGCCACACGAGCGGCTGGACCGCCGCGACGTACTCCTCGCCGAGGGCCGCGTCGCCCGCGATGGCCCGCGCCTTCAGCAGCGCCTGGAACTCCCAGCTCTTGGCCCAGCGGTCGTAGTACTGCAGGTGCGAGCCGAGGCTGCGCACGAGTGCGCCCTGCTTGCCTTCCGGACGGAGGTTCGGGTCGACCTCCCACAGTGGCGGCTCGATCTCCGGCCCGGAGATCCCGCGCATGGTCTGCACCGCGAGACGCGTGGCGATGTCGAGGGCGCGCGCCTCCGACACCGTGTCCTCGTCCGCGGTCCCTCCGACGAAGATGACGTCGACGTCGCTGACGTAGTTGAGCTCGCGGGCCCCGGCCTTCCCCATCGCGATGATCGCGAACCGCGTGGCCGCGACCTGCGCGCGCGGGAACGCCGCCGGGCCCGTTCCCGAGATCCGCGTCCGGGCGACGCTGAGGGATGCCTCGAGCGCAGCGCCGGCGAGATCGGCCAGCGCCGACGCGACGATCGGCACCACGTCGGCCGGCTCCGGCTGACCGAGGTCGAACGCCGCGATCCGGGCCAGCAGACGGCGATACCGGATCCGCAGGGCCACCCAGGCGGCATCCGTCCCGTCCTCCGCGAAGCCGTCGACGTCGCCGACCGCGGCGAGCAGCTCGGCGCGCATGCTCTGCTCGTCGGGCACCGTCAGCCCGGCACCGCTCAGGTGCGCCAGTTCGTCGGGATGCCGGAGGTAGAACTCCGCGAAGCCGTCGGACGCGCCCGTGAGGTCCCAGAGCGCCCGCCACGCACCGGCGTCCGCCGCGGCGGCGCGCACGGCGTCGGGATCACGCCGGGCGACCTGCACGATCGCCGACAGGGCGTGATCGGGACTGGCCACGCGCTGAGCGAGCGCGGTCGCCTCGTCGCGGCCGGTGCCGACGAGCCGCTCGAGCTCGTCGAGCATCGCGTCGGCCTCGGCCAGGCGGGAGAACCCCGTGCGGGCCAGAGCCGTGAGCGACATGGATCGATCGCCCGAGATCATCGGTCCTCCCCGGAGAGGTCGCCGGTCAGAGCGCCTCGAGGTTGCTCGCGAGCTCGAACGGCGTCACCTGCGCACGGTACTGGTGCCATTCGCGACGCTTGTTGAGCAGCACGTACTTGAACACCTGCTCGCCGAGGGTCTCGGCGACGAGCTCGGACTCCTCCAGGTACTCGAGCGCGTGGTCGAGGCTCGACGGCAGGGGTGCGTACCCGAGCGCCCGACGCTCGACGTCCGAGAGCGACCACACGTTGTCCTCAGCCTCGGCGGGGAGCTCGTACTCCTCCTCGATGCCCTTCAGGCCGGCGGCCAGCATGAGCGCGTAGGAGAGGTACGGGTTGGCCGCGGAGTCCAGCGCCCGGTACTCGACGCGGGTCGACTGCCCCTTGTTGGGCTTGTAGAGCGGGACGCGGACGAGCGCGGAACGGTTGTTGTGACCCCAGCAGATGAAGCTGGGCGCCTCGTCGCCGCCCCACAGGCGCTTGTACGAGTTGACGAACTGGTTCGTGACGGCGGAGATCTCGTTGGCGTGCCGCAGCAGGCCGGCGATGAAGTGACGGCCGACCTTGGAGAGCTGGTACTGCCCGCCCTCCTCGTAGAAGGCGTTCATGTCGCCCTCGAAGAGCGACAGGTGCGTGTGCATGCCGCTGCCGGGCTGACCGCTGATCGGCTTGGGCATGAAAGTGGCGTACACGCCCTGCTCGATCGCGACCTCCTTCACGACGGTGCGGAAGGTCATGATGTTATCGGCCGTGGTGAGCGCATCGGCGTACCGCAGGTCGATCTCGTTCTGCCCCGGACCGCCCTCGTGGTGGCTGAACTCCACCGAGATGCCGAGGT
Organism: Actinomycetota bacterium; assembly: GCA_016870695.1. Taxonomy (GTDB): domain Bacteria; phylum Actinomycetota; class Actinomycetes; order Actinomycetales; family Microbacteriaceae; genus Microbacterium. Next base: position 2,262 of record VGAV01000197.1, read on the forward strand.
CCTCGAGCATGCGCACGGAGCGGCGGCGGAAGTCGTGGGCCGTCCCGCCGGGGACGTTGTCGAAGTAGCCGGCGGAGTCGACCGGCTGCGGGCGCCCGTCGGCGCCGAGCTGCGAGGACTTCAGGAGGTAGAACTCGATCTCGGGGTGCGTGTAGAAGGTGAAGCCGGCATCGGCAGCCTTGGCCAGCGTGCGCTTCAGGACGTGGCGCGGGTCGGCGACCGCGGGCTGGCCGTCGGGTGTCGTGATGTCGCAGAACATGCGCGCGGTCGGGTCGATCTCGCCGCGCCAGGGCAGGATCTGGAACGTCGTCGGGTCCGGGTGCGCGAGGAGGTCGGACTCGTACGACCGCGTCAGCCCCTCGATGGCGGACCCGTCGAATCCGAGGCCCTCGGAGAAGGCCCCCTCGACCTCGGCCGGCGCGATGGCCACCGACTTGAGCGTGCCCACCACGTCGGTGAACCACAGGCGTACGAACTTGACACCGCGTTCCTCGATCGTCCGCAAGACGAAATCGCGCTGCTTGTCCATCAGATCCCCTCGTCGTCTCGTCGCTCAGCGACCGGCGCCGTCGGCGCCCCAGTCGGCCTCGCGCGCGTCGTCTTCATCCCATTTGGCCGACCGTGCGCGCAGAATCTCGGGTGCGCGCGCGGCTTCCTCGGCGCTGTCGAACGGGCCGGCGCGATCAGCCATGGGAGATTCGAGGCCTTCCTCGACCCGACCGGTCTGGAGGTTGTACCAGTACTTCCGCGTGCCGTCGCTCACGATGTCTCCTCCAGGATCTCGCGCCCCGGCGCAGATGCGTCGGGCCCTCCCCCGATCCTACTGATCGCGACCCCGCGGCTGGATAGGCTGGAGGGCATGGCAACGAATGCGTCCCGCGCGATCGGGGTGGACATCGGCGGCACCGGCATCAAGGCCGGCATCGTGGATCTGGAGGCCGGCGAGCTGGTGAGCGACCGCATCAAGGTCGCCACGCCCGCCGGCGCCGAGCCCGCGGACGTGCTCACGGCGGTGCACCAGGTGATCGAGCGCCTCGAGGCCCCCGCGGACATGCCGCTGGGCGTGGCCTTCCCGGCCATCGTCAAGGGCGGCCGGACGCTGTCCGCGGCGAACGTCTCGGCGACCTGGGTCGGCTTCGAGGCCGAGAAGTTCTTCGAGGACGGTCTGTCGCGTGGCATCCATTTCGCCAACGACGCGGACGTCGCGGGCATCGCGGAGGTGCGGTACGGCGCGGCCAAGGACGTCAAGGGCCTCGTGATCCTCACGACGCTCGGCACGGGGATCGGCTCGGCCATGATCTACGACGGCGTCCTCGTCCCGAACAGCGAGCTGGGACATCTTCAGCGCGCGGGGCACAAGAAGGATGCCGAGCACTTCGCCGCGTACTCCGCGATGGAACGCGAGGAGCTGTCGTGGGAGAAGTGGGCCAAGCGCCTGCAGTGGTACTACGACTACGTCGAGTTCCTGTTCAGCCCCGATCTCATCGTCGTCGGCGGCGGCGTGTCGAAGCACTCCGAGAACTTCCTCCCGCTGCTGAAGCTCCGCGCGCCGATCGTGCCCGCGAAGCACCGCAACAACGCCGGCATCATCGGGGCGGCCTCGCTCGCGGTGCCGGTTCCGGAGGCCCTCCCCGCCGTCAAGTGACGTTCCCGTCGCCCTGACGAGAGGCGCGCGCCGTCGGGCGGCGTGTCGGAGGGGTGTGGCAGTCTCGGTCCCGTGATCGCCCAGGACCCCTCGGAGACCCCGCGCCTCGACGCGTCCATCGTCGCGCTCCGTGTCGTCGTGGTCGCCAGCACGATCGTCGCGGCGATGGCCGGCTATCTCGGATGGGCGGACGACACCGACCCCGCTCCCGCCGTCGCGGCCGCCGTCGCCGCCTCCGTCGCGGCGGTCGGGGCCTTCGTCGTCTGGTACCTCGAGGAGCGGCGCAAGCGCACTCTGCAGTCCGCGCGGACGACGGTGGCGGAGCTGCTCCGCGCCGAGAAGATCCGCATCCTCACAATGACCAACGGCGCCTTCCTCCCCACGCTGTCGGCGCTCCAGGACCTCGCCGCGATGCGCCCCGGCGAGCGGGCCGTCGAGATCAGCGGCTTCCGTCAGGCCGTGGTGGAGCGCGCGTGCGACCTCGTCAAGAACGAAAGCCCTCGAGCGGCGTACTTCCGCGTGCAGGACCTGTCGGCGCGGCGCCGGGTGATGAGTCCGCGCCCGTACATCTCCCAGCGTGCCCGCGTGGACGAGTTCACCTCGCAGTTCGTGGAGGGCGCCGATGACGAGCCGGGCGTGTGGGAGCTCATCGATCACGCCGAGCACGCCATCCTCCGCGAGGACGTCCGGCCGCCCGGCAAGGTCTACCGCTCGTACATCTCCGCGCCCGTCCGCTGCGGGGGGATCGCCTTCGGCATGCTCACCTTGAACGTCCTGGATGCCGGCGGCCTCTCCACCGAGGACCGGGACTTCCTGCTCGTGCTCGCGCGCGTACTGGCCGTCGCCGAGGCGCTGACGCTCCTCGAGAAAGAGCGCGAGGCGTCCGTCCGGATGTCGCTCATCCGTTCTAGAATCGGGTCAGAAGGGGGTAACGCATGAGCACTGCCGTGTCGGTCTCGGGCCGGTCCAGCTTCGTGAACGCAGAGATGGCCAAGGCGCACGCCGAGGCGATCCGATCAGTGGATGCCGAGCGCTCGCAGCCCCCGCACATCCGCGCCGCTCGTGCGCGTGCCCTTCTGCGCTGGCTCGACAAGACCGACTGACGTCGCGCCGCCCTCGTCGCTCACGGAGAGACGAGCTCGAACCGCTCCAGAACGCCGGGAAAAGTCCCCGGGTCAGTTCCCGTGTCGGCCGCTGAGGCGGTCCCACTCGAGTGACCGGTACTGCAGGTAGGTGCAGAGGTTGGACGCGACGATGAGCTCCGCCCCCAGCGCCCCCATCTCGTAGGGCGGAGCGGAAAAGCTCCGTCTCGTGGACCTCGAGCGTCATCTCCCACAGCGGATCGTCGAACCCTCGCGGCTGCATGTAGATGACGCCGTCCGCCCGCCGAAGTCGCACGATCACCAAGCCGGTGTCGCTTCTCC
>VGAV01000198.1 GCA_016870695.1 Actinomycetota bacterium
CCGACCGCGGGCGTCGTTGTCGAAGTAGACGTAGACGTCGCGCGGCATCCCGTCCTCCGATCCGTCGCCGCTCCGCCAGCCGCGGATGCGGGCGGCCCACGCGTCCAGCTCGTCGTCGCCGTATCCGCTGGCGTACAACTCCTGTGAGCCGTGCAGCCGGACGTAGACGTGGTCGGCGGTGACCGCGTCGAAGACGGGCCATCGGCCGGCGGTGTCGGCGAACACGAGGGAGACGCCGTGCGCGCGGAGGATGTCGGCGGCCAGGGGATTCGAGAACGACGGCGACCGCGGTTCGAGGGCGTGCCGGAGCGGCACGTCCGCCTCGATCTCCAGCCACGTTCGCCCGTCGAGACGGTCGTCGTGCTGGCGGGCGAGCGCGAGAGCGTCCCCGGTCGTGCGGGGCAGCTCGGCGAGGAAGGCGGCGAGGACGTCGGGGTCGAACTCCACCCGCTCGGGCAGCTGCCACAGGAAGGGTCCGAGCGTCGGGCCGAGGGCGAGCACCCCCGAGGCGTAGAAGTTCGCGAGCGCCGTGCGCACCCCGACCAGGCGCAGCATGTGCGTGACGTACCTCGATCCCTTGACGGCGAAGACGAAACCGTCCGGCACCTCGGCGCGCCACCGGTGGTAGCTCGACGGGCGCTGCAGCGAATAGAACGATCCGTTCAGCTCGACCGAGCGCAAGCGCTCGCCGACGTACTCGAGCTCTCGGCGCTGCACGAGGCCGCGCGGGTAGAAGTCGCCGCGCCATCGGGGGTAGCGCCAGCCCGAGATGCCGACGAACGCGTCAGCGGTCAGGCGTGGCCCTCCGCGGCGGGGAAGCCCGGGTCGTCGGCCTTCGGCTCGCCGTCGCCCTCGATCGCGTCGCCGGTGTCGCTGTCGAGGTCGACGTGCTCCTCGTGCTCCGCGGCATCCTCGCGGACCTCGTCGGTGACGGCGTCGGTGGGGGCGGCCGAGTCCGCGCGGGCGTCGTCGGCGTGGCGGGAGGGGATGTCAGGGTTGCTCATGCGTCCACGGTGCCGGTCGGGGCGACGACGCGGAACCGGCTTGACACGAGCCCGTCCCGGCCCGCGGGCCGGGACGGGGCCTCAGTCGGTGGCATCCGGGAGCGAGGACCCCACCACGGACCAGGCGGGGAGCGGGTCCTCGTAGTGCGCCCACGCCGCGGGACCCGCCGCGATCTCGTCGTCGGTGAGGGCGGCGTCGTCGAGGAGGCGTCCGAGCACCGCGGGGGAGAGGTCGAGGCCGGTGAGCGCGATCTCCTGCCCGAGTCCCATGCGGCCGTCGTCCGCGCCGATCGGCTCGATCCACATCGCCGACCCGACCTGCTCCCAGCGGGCGAGGATCCCCGGACGCGTCGCCAGGCGGCAGAAGCCGGCGGAGCGGACGAGACGCCCGGCGGCGCCCTCGTCGAGGCGGTCCAGTGCCGCCATCAGGCGACCGGGGTGGAAGGGCCGCACCTGGTCGTAGCGGAGGGTCCGGACGCGACGATCGGACATGTACGGGTCGTGCTCGTCGTTGAGCGCCCGCACCCATCCCGCGCGCTCGAGCACCTCGGACTCGCCGTCCCGGACGGCCGGCGAGGCGAGGTCGCGCAGGGGATCGAGTGAGAGGCGGACGATCGCGGCGGGGTTGAGGTGCGAGGCGAGCGCCATCTGCACGGCGAGGGCCGCGGTCGGCACCTGCTCCCAGTTCACCCACACGATGCGCGTCGCCAGCTCCAGGGCGGTCGCGGCCTGGCGGGCGCGGGCGCCCACGTCCCCGCGGGGGTCTCCGGGCCGGGCGGATGCCACGAGGGCGGCGTCCTCGAGCAGGTCTCCGATCATGTGGCGGGCGTCGACGACGCAGACGGCCTCGGCCGCGACGCCGCCGTGCGAGAGGAGGGTGTGGACGAGGTCCACGTCCGTGCCGAGGTCGACGACGATTCGGCCGTCGTCCGTCCGCGGTCGGGGGCGGGGGAGCGTGTGCGCCGTCCCGTGGTTGGTGCGACGAGCGAGGTGCAGCGCGCGTCCCGTCGCGGTCGCGGTGCGCTCGGCGTACGCCAGCCGCTCCGGCGCGCACACGCCCATGATCGCGATCGTGGCATCCATGGCATCCACCCTTCGTTTGTCGTCGGACTCTCGACACCCTACCCTCTTATCGAGAACAGTTATCAATAAGGAGGCCGCCATGAAAGTGCGCGCATCGATCAAGTCGCTCAAGAATCAGCTGGGGGCGCAGGTCGTCCGCCGACGCGGACGCGTCTACGTCATCAACAAGCTCAACCCGCGGATGAAGGGGCGGCAGGGGTAACGAGAACCGTTACCGATTGCCTGCACATATTGCAATTCGTTTATGTGTGCGGTGAAGTGGGGGGCGTGGACAAGATCGCGGGCCTGCACGATGCCGCCGAGCTGTTCAAGGTCCTCGGCAGTGAGTCGCGCCTCGCGCTCGTCTGGCTGCTGAGCCGCGAACCGCTGACGGTCGGTGCGCTCGCCGAACAGACCGGTCTGTCGCAACCGCTGGTGTCGCAACACCTGCGGACCCTGCGGCAGGCCGAGCTGGTGACGTCGGAACGCGAGGGCAAGGAGATCCGCTACGCCCTCGTCGACCAGCACGTCTCGCACGTCGTACTCGACGCGATCGCCCACGTTCAAGAGCCCACCGAACAGGGGAACGATTCATGAGCACGACCGAGACCCATGCCGAGCACACCGTCGACGAGCACGCCCACGGCGACGACTGCGGCCACCAGAAGATCGAGCACGGCGACCACGTCGACTACGTGCACGGTACCCACCACCACGCCCTCCACGGCGACCACTACGACGAGCACGAGTCGCAGGCCGAGCACACGGTCCACGACCATCGTCACGGGGACGACTGCGGGCACGAGAAGATCGACCACGACGGCCACGCCGACTACGTCCACGACGGTCACCGCCACGCCCTCCACGAGGCGCACTACGACGAGCACTGAGGCGTCCCGCCCCGGCGCGACCGGGATGGATGCCGCAAGGCCCGTCTCCCTACCCGGGAGGCGGGCCTTGTTCGTGCCGTGACGCGAGTGGTCGTACCTGGCGTCCGGGTGCGCCGTCCTGCGGAGTCGACGGGCGACACGCCGGTGGACGGGGCCGTTCCGGCGGCGTGTCGTCCGGAAGTCCGCAGGACGGGAGGCGGATGCCGTGGCGACGGGGCCGGGGCGGGACGGGAGGGCACGGCCGCCGGGGCGGCGTCAGGCCGTCAGGCGGAACGCGCGTCCCTCGAACGTCACGACGTCGCCGACCTGGAGCTGCCGCCCGCGGCGGCGGTCGATCTCCCCGTTGACCTGGACGTACCCGTCGATGATCGCCTCCTTCGCCTCGCCGCCGGAGTCGACGGCGCCGGAGAGCTTCAGGAACGACCCGAGGCGGATGCCCTCGTTACCGACGGGGACGTCTTGGGGCGCGGGGGAGGTCATGGATCCAGGATGCCAGCAGTCGGGGTCCGGACGGCGCCGGCCGGCCCGGGTCAGGGTCGGCGGCGGGGCGCCGCGCCCACACCGGCGACGGGCGCGGCGTCCGACGGGCTGCTCCACCGGGCCGGCACCCGGCGCATGACGAGAACGTCGTCGAACTCCGCGGAGCCCGCCGGGAGCCCGTCGAAAAAACTCGACTCGAGGGTGTCGATCGTCGCCGCCTCGACGCGCCACGCGTCCGTGTCGAGGCGCAGGCCTTCCAGGCTCCCGTTACGGGTGGGAGACCATCCGACGGCGTCCTTGCGGAAGAAGTCCGACGCGGATGCCAAGGACGGGAACAGCCCGCTGCGGAACGCCTCGTCGGGAGCGAGCCGCGCATCGACCCGGACCCGCAGGTCGTCGGCGTCGATGTGCACGGAGATCTCGGCATCCGTCTCCCGCGACGTGATGCGCGCACGACGGTGGACGCCGGGAAAGACGCGACCGCCCACGAGCCGGGCGAGGCGGGAGGCGCTGTGACGCCGGGGGATGTAGACGCCCGTCCGCGGGCCGGTGGGGGAGTCCCACTCGACGGCGATGCGGTGGGCGGCGTTCTCGCTGCGGTGCCCGATCTCGGGGCCCGCCCACGCGGGTCGGAAAGCGCCGAGCCGGATGAGGCAGACCCCGGCGACGGCGTTCCCGTCGATCAGCTGCGGGCGCAGCCCCTGCGGGAGGAGCTCGCGAGCGACGCGGGGTCGACGCGGTAGTTGACGAGCAGGCGGCGCTCGATGGTCGCCGCCATGGTCGGGATGATGGTCGCCATCGCCCGATCCTCCTCGGCGCGGCCCAGCGGGGCAACGGCGATGGCGGGAAGCGCTACGGCGTCGAGGTATCCGGGGCGGGCTGATCAGGTCGGCTCGCGGCGACCCGCCCGCTCGGTGAAGCGGTCGATCGCATCGAGGATCTCGTCGCTGCGCCAGAATGGCCCGAGCCCGTGCTCGGCCTTCGACTTCACGATTCCGGCGTCGGCGAGCGCTCGCAGCGGCGGGTACAGGTTCGGCTGACGCACGCCGATCTCACGGGCGGCGGTCGCCGAGTCGAGGACGGGCCGCGTCGTCAGGAGATTGAGCAGCTTCCAGGCATTGCTGTCGCGGCGGGCCGACAGTCGTTCGTTCCAGGACTCCCGGATCGAGTCGATGTCTCTCACGAGCTGGCGCGCGTTGTGGACGGCGCGGAACGACGCGTCGGCGAACGCGCGGACGATGGGGGCGACGTCTCCCGCACGATACGACATGAGCGCTCGGTGGTAACCCGTGACATCCGCGAGCAGGCCCGCCGAGACCGGGACGGCAACCGAGCGGGTGATCCCGCGGAAGCGCAGAAGCGACTGCGCCAGCGCACGCCCGGTGCGTCCGTTGCCGTCCGTGAAGGGGTGGATCGTCTCGAACTGGGCGTGTGCGACAGCGATGTGCACCAGGGGGGAGACGTCGAATCGGCGGGCGAAGTCGGCGAGGTCGTCGATCAGCGAGGGGACCAGCTCGTGGAAGGGCGCGACGAACTCGGCCCCGACGGGCGTGTCACTGCGCGTACCGATCCACACGGCCTCCTCCCGCCAACGACCGGGCGAGTGTCGCGGCTGGCCCGCCATGAGCACTTCGTGCATGCGCGATACCGAGTCGGCGGAGACGTTCTGCGCCAACTCGATGGCTGCTTCCATCGCGCGCGTATTCGCAGCGATCTGAAGGGCGTTTCCTCCGACCTTCGCTCCAAGCTCGGCGCTGAAGATCGCACGCGCGGAAGCGGTGAGGTTCTCGATCTGAGAAGAGGAGGCCGCCTCGGACCGCAACAGCACGGGGGCGAACGAGCGGACGCGGAACGCCGGCTCGGCCCGTCAG
>VGAV01000199.1 GCA_016870695.1 Actinomycetota bacterium
CCGCATCCGCCTCCTCCTCGGCACCCGTCGGGGACGTGATCGCCTGCGGCGACAGCCCGGTCGCGCTCAACGGCGAGGAGTCGACGGTGCGGCTGGAGGGCACGTGCGACAGCGTGATCGTCTCCGGCAGCGCGTTCACCGTCGATGCGACGGCGGCGACGATCCGCACCCTCGAGATCCAGGGCGATCGCATCCGCCTGGACGCGGCCGCCGCCGACACGATCACGCTGCAGGGCAACGACGGCGTCGTGTCGGTCGCGCAATCGGTCACGCGGGTGACTCTCCGCGGCGACCGGTCGACGGTCTCCTCGACCGGCGACATCGCCGCCATCGAGATCCAGGGGCAGGACAACACCATCCGGGCCGACGGCTCGGTGCAGAACGTGACGCTCGAGGGTCGCGGCAACACGGTGTCCTGACCGCCCCCGGCGCTGACGTGCCCCATATGCATGCCGAGGGGGCCGCGGCGCGTACATCTGTGACAAGTCACGGCGTGAGGCCCCGGCGTTGACTTGCCTCATATGCACGCGACGGGGCCTGCAGCGCGTACATCTGTGACAAGTCACGGCGAGAAACCCCGGCGTTGAGGTGCCCCATATGCACGCGACGGGGCCCGCAGCGCGTGCAACTGTGACAAGTCACGGCCAGGACGAGGGCGCGGGGCTGACGCGGGTCAGGGAGCGGGGGAGAGCGCGGCGCAGCAGGGGAGGAGCACCGCCCGCGGGACGCCGCCGAGGAGCCGCAGCGGATTGACGTACTCGCCGTGCAGCCGCACCCCGAAGTGCACGGTTGCCGGCCCGGTGTGCCCTGCGGCCGCGACAGTGCCGACGACCTCGCCGCGCCGGACGGGCGTCCCCACCGCGAGATCCGACGTGACGGGCTCGAAGCTCGACACCAGCCCGTCCCCGTGGTCGATCGTCAGCACGGGGCGACCGGCCACCGGGCCGGCGAAGGCGACCGTCCCCGCCGCGGGGGAGCGGACGGCCGCCACGCCGCTGAGATCCGCGCCGCGATGACCCGGCCCGTAGGCGTGCGGCGGAGCGATGAAGGGGCGTTCGAGCCGAACCTCCTCCACCGGCCAGACCCACCCGCGGGCGGCGAGATCCTCCGTGGGAGGCGGGGCCGCGCCGAGCAGCACGAGCGCGGCGAGAAGGAAGCCGAAGACGGGAGCGAGAGACGGCATGCGGGGGAGTCTGCCGGGGCGTCCGCGGGTCCCGCAGGGGCGGACCCGCCGCTCGGGGACACCCCGGCGAGCACGCCGTGTGGGGAGGAGCCGTCCTGTATGCTGGAGGTCGCATCCCGTCCATCGGGATGACTCCGCGTGCCCCTGACGCATCGCGAGGCCCTGATCGGTCCCGCACCGCGTGGCATCCACACCCCACGGTCCTCCGCTCCGGCGGAAGGCGGGTGTGCGCCGGGCACCAGGCTCGCCGGTCACCATTGTCCGGCGCGAACAACCGCAACAACGGCGCGCATGCGCCCAGAACAGGAGTACGACCATGGCCGTCGTCACCATCCGCCAGCTGCTCGACAGCGGCGTGCACTTCGGACACCAGACCCGCCGGTGGAACCCGAAGGTGAAGCGCTTCATCCTCACCGAGCGCTCCGGCATCCACATCATCGACCTCCAGCAGTCGCTGTCGTACATCGACAAGGCCTACGAGTTCGTCAAGGAGACCGTCGCGCACGGCGGCACCATCCTCTTCGTCGGCACCAAGAAGCAGGCGCAGGAAGTCCTCGCCGAGCAGGCGACCCGCGTGGGCCAGCCCTACGTCAACCAGCGTTGGCTCGGTGGCCTCCTCACCAACTTCTCGACGGTGTCGAAGCGCCTCGCCCGCATGAAGGAGCTCGAGGAGCTCGACTACGAGAACCCGGCGGAGAGCGGCTTCACCAAGAAGGAGCTCCTGCTCAAGAAGCGCGAGCTCGACAAGCTGCACAAGTCGCTCGGTGGTATCCGCAACCTGCAGAAGACCCCCTCGGCGATCTGGGTCGTCGACGCCAAGCGCGAGCACCTCGCGGTCGACGAGGCCAAGAAGCTCGGCATCCCCGTCATCGGCATCCTGGACACCAACGCCGACCCGGACGAGTTCCAGTACCCGATCCCCGGCAACGACGACGCGATCCGCTCGGTGAGCCTGCTCACGCGCATCATCGCCGACGCCGCCGCCGAGGGCCTGATCCAGCGTCACCAGCCCGCCGGTGAGGCCGAGGCCGCCGAGCCGCTGGCCGAGTGGGAGCGCGAGCTGCTCGAGCAGGGCACCCCGGAGCAGTCCTCCGCCGGCACCGAGAAGGTCGCCGACGAGAACGAGGCCCAGGCCGAGGCCGCCGAGGTCGTCGCCGACGAGCAGGCCGCCGAGGCCGGCGCCGAGTCGACCGACGAGACCGCCGCCACCGAGAAGTAAGACGCCGGGTCGTCGCGCCACCGCGACGTCACCCGCACCAGCTACGATCCGGCGGGGTCGTGACGGCCCTCCCTCGCGGAGGGGCCCACGGCCCCGCCGGCTCACTGAACGCACCACGACAAGGAGACGCCACACCATGGCAAACTTCACGATCGCCGACATCAAGGCGCTGCGCGAGCAGCTCGGCACCGGCATGGTCGACACCAAGAAGGCGCTCGAGGAGGCCGACGGCGACGTCGAGAAGGCCGTCGAGATCCTGCGCCTCAAGGGCGCCAAGGGCAACGCCAAGCGCGCCGACCGCTCCACGAGCGAGGGCCTGGTCGTCGCCAAGGAGACCGAGGGTGCCGTCACGCTCCTCGAGCTCGCCTGCGAGACCGACTTCGTCGCCAAGAACGAGCGCTTCATCGCGCTGGCCGACAAGGTCGTCGCCGCGGCCGCCGCCGCCGGCGCCGACTCGACCGAGGCGGCCCTCGCCGCGGACGCGGACGGTCAGACCGTCGAGCAGCTCATCTCGGACGAGGCCGCCATCATCGGCGAGAAGGTCGAGCTCCGTCGCGTGCGCACCCTGCGCGGCGACAAGTTTGAGACCTACCTCCACAAGACCAGCAAGGACCTGCCCCCGCAGGTCGGCGTGGTCCTCGTGTACCAGGGCGACGACGCCGAGACCGCTCGCAGCATCGCGCAGCACATCTCGTTCGCTAACCCCTCGTACCTCACCCGCGACGAAGTCCCAGAGGCCGAGGTCGAGAAGGAGCGCGAGATCGTCACCGAGATCTCCCGCAACGAGGGCAAGCCCGAGGCCGCTCTGCCGAAGATCGTCGAGGGCCGCGTGAACGCCTTCTTCAAGCAGGTGTCGCTCCTCGACCAGGACTACGCGAAGGACAACAAGCTGTCCGTCGCCAAGGTCGCGTCCGACGCCGGTCTCACCCTGACCGACTTCGCCCGCTTCAAGGTCGGCGCGTAAGACGATGACGAAGGCCCGGGATGCCATGGCATCCCGGGCCTTTTCCCTGCCCTGCCGCGGATGGTCCCCGTCCGCCGCGGGCCGGTGTCCGCGTACGAGGCGGACCGCTAGTTTGGACCCGACGAGAGGACAAGATCCGTGACCGAAGAATCGAACAAGCGCCGCCGTGTGCTCCTGAAGCTCTCTGGTGAGGCGTTCGGCGGTGGGCAGCTCGGTGTGAATCCCGACGTCGTCTCGCAGATCGCCCGCGAGATCGCGGAGGCGGTCGAGCACGTCGAGATCGCCATCGTCGTCGGCGGCGGCAATTTCTTCCGCGGAGCAGAGCTCAGCCAGCGCGGCATGGACCGCGGACGGGCCGACTACATGGGCATGCTGGGCACGGTCATGAACTCGCTCGCCCTGCAGGACTTCCTCGAGCAGGCGGGTGCCGCCACCCGCGTGCAGTCCGCCATCTCGATGACGCAAGTCGCCGAGCCCTACATCCCGCGTCGCGCCGTGCGGCACATGGAGAAGGGCCGCGTCGTCATCTTCGGCGCCGGCGCCGGTTTGCCGTACTTCTCGACCGACACCGTCGCCGCACAGCGCGCACTGGAGATCGGCGCGACCGAGGTGCTCATGGCCAAGAACGGGGTCGACGGCGTCTACACCGCCGACCCGCGCACCGACCAGGACGCGGTCAAGCTCGACCGCCTGACCTACATGGACGCCCTGCAGCAGGGTCTGAAGGTCGTCGACTCGACCGCGTTCAGCCTCTGCATGGACAACGGCGTGACCATGCGCGTGTTCGGCATGGAGCCGGAGGGCAACGTGACCCGCGCCCTCCTCGGCGACACGATCGGCACGCTCGTCACCGCATGACGCGCCGCGCCCGGCCCGGTCGCCCGGGCCGGGCGCGACTACACTGAATCGTCAGTCCCAACGAATGGAGTCACCGTGATCGCCGATGTCCTCGCCGATGCCGGAGCGCGCATGGACCGCGCCGTGGAGGCCGCCAAGGAGGACTTCGCGACCGTCCGCACCGGGCGCGCGAACCCCCAGATGTTCCAGAAGGTCCTCGTGGACTACTACGGATCGCCCACCCCGCTGGCTCAGCTCGCCTCGCTGAACAACCCCGAGGCCCGCACGCTCGTCATCAACCCGTATGACAAGTCCGCCCTGAAGGCCATCGAGCAGGCCGTACGCGACATGCCGAACCTCGGCGTGAACCCCACCAACGACGGCACCATCGTCCGCGTGACGATGCCCGAGCTCACCGAGGAGCGCCGCAAGGAGTACGTCAAGCTCGTCCGCGGCAAGGGCGAGGACGCCAAGGTGCAGGTGCGCAACCTCCGCCGCAAGGCGAAGGACGACCTGGACGCGCTGAAGAGCGACGTCGGCGAGGACGAGCTGGTCCGCGCTGAGAAGGAGCTGGATGGCATCACGCGCACGCACGTCGACCAGATCGACGACGCGCTGAAGCGCAAAGAGGCCGAACTGCTCGAGGTCTGACCGATGGCCCAGGCCCCCGGCACCGACGACGCGGAGCCGAACGACTCCTCCCCGCGCCGCCGCGCGGACGCGCTCCGGCGCGGTCCGGTGACGGGGGAAGGCGTCACCGCCTTCGAATCGCAGCTGCGGTCGATGCGCTCCGACGCGGAGCAGCACCTCGCGCAGGCGCGCGCCGAGTTCGATCAGCGGAACGAGCGGCTCAAGGAGCGCACCGGCCGCGACCTCATCGTGGCGACCCTCATCGGTCTCGCGATCGGGGTCGTCGTCGTCGCCTCGCTCATCTTCGTCAAGTGGCTCTTCGTGCTCTTCGCCGCCGCGGCGGTGGGGCTCGCGATGTTCGAGTTCGCCCGGGCGCTCCAGGTCGCCGGGCGCCGCGTGGACGTCGTCCCGCAGCTCGTCGTCGGGCTGGGGCTCCTGCTCAGCGGCTTCCTGGTCGGGTTGTGG